>JAVEVO010000219.1:0-10010 GCA_034005005.1 Myxococcota bacterium | reverse complement strand
CGCGCTCAACGATTTCGATGGTACTTTGGTCTTCATCTCCCACGACCGGTACTTCATCAACGAGGTCGCGACGGAGCTGCTCGAGATCGCGCCCGGCGGCCACATCGAGCGCTTCCCCGGCGACTACGACGACTACCTCTGGAAGAAGGCCGAGGAGCAGCGGCGCCTCGTCGAGGCCGGCGGCGCGCCGGCCCAGCAAACGGTGGCAGGTGCGCCCCGCTCCACCCTCACCGCGACGACCCCCTTCGCCGCGGAGCGGCTGCCGGGCGCGGCGGGCGAGAGCGCGGGCAAGCGCCTGGACGAGAAGAGCCGGCGCCGGCTCGAGGCCGAGGCCCGCAACAAGCTGTATCGCGAGACCCGCCCCTTGCGGGAGCGGCTCTCGGCGCTGGAGGCCGGGATCGCCGCGGCCGAGGCCCGGCTGGCCGAGATCGAGGCCGCGCAGGCCGATCCCGCGACCTACACCGACGGGGCGCGGGTGCGCCTGCTGGCCTCCGAGAAGGCCCAGCTCGAGGCGAAGCTCACGGCCGACATGACCGAGTGGGAGCAGGTCGGGCAGACCCTCGAGGAGCTGCAGGCGGCCCTCGTCCTCCCGGAGAGCTGAGCCGTCGGCCCCGGCGGATCCTGCCGACCGGGGCGACCCGGGCGGTCCTCAAATCCTCCGGGAGCTGGTAGGATGGCGGAGTGGGCGCAGCGGACCGTGCAGTGGGGTCAGGCATGAGCAGGAGGGGTGCCCGTCGTCTCGCCGTGTCGTCCGTCGCCGGGCTCTTGCTCGCGGGGTGCCTCGGCCACCGTCCACCGGAGTCCTCCCCGCCACGGCCCCCGCCCCAGCGGGTCGCGGTCGATCCGGCCCTCGCCGAGCTCCCCGCACCCCCGGCCGAGCGCGAGGCCAGCGCCAGCGGCCCCGGGGCGTCGGCGCCCGCAGGCGCGGCCTCCCGGATCTGGACCAACTTCATCGGCAGCCACGAGGAGTACCTGCGCTACAGCTCCCCGGTCCGGGGCATCCCCTTCACGAAGTTCGTGCTCGCGCCAAAGACGGGCACGGTCTATTACTTCTGGACTGCCATCTATCCGTTCCATTACAACTTCGTGGTCGAGGTCCTCTTCCCCCTGTTGGGTGCACAGAAGTACCCGGATATCGACACATTCAACAAGGTCAACCACTCTGGCTGGGATGGCGATCTGATCCTCGGAGCCATTGGCTACCAGAACGGGATCCACGCCTACGAGTTCCTCGAGTCGGACACCCCCACCCCGGAGCAGCTCCGCTTCGCGCACGAGCGCCTCGGCGCCACGCTCCGGGTCCCGGACCTGCGCTACCGGCCGCTCTCGCTCCGGCAGCAGGAGCTGGTGGTCCTCGCCCCCGAGATCCCCTGGATCGGCACCGACTTCGTCACCTCGGGCGCGACCTTCCAGTGCCTCAACGAGGGCCGGGCCATCGGTCGCTTGCAGCTTCTGCCGCCCGGTGCCGACGCGGGGAAGCTCTCCTTCGAGCCCGGGACCATCGTCGTGCTCGACGAGGTGCCCCTGGACATCGCGCCGGTCGACGGGATCCTCGCCGGGCAGCTCACCTCGCCCCTGTCCCACGTCAACCTGCGGGCGACCGCCTGGGGCATCCCCAACGCCGGCCAGGTGGACGCCCGGCGGCTGGCCACCCCCCTCGACGGCCAGGTCGTGCTGTACGAGGTCCACCCCACCAGCCTGACCCTGCGCGCGGCCTCGCCCAGCGAGCAGCTCGAGCTCTCGGCCCGGCTGGCGGCCAAGGCCGGCCCGCCCCTGGTCCAGTTGCCGACGGTGGATCTGGCCTTCCGCGCCCTCCCCGAGCTGGAGGGGCTGACGCCGGCCGACGTCGTCCGGGTGGGCGCCAAGGCGGCCAACCTGGGCGTCCTCGCCACCCGGGGGTCCGGCAAGCACTTCCAGGTCCCGCGCGGCCTCGCAGTCCCCTTCGTCTACTACCAGGAGCACCTGCTGTCCCATGGTCTGCACCTCGAGGTGAAGCACCTCCTCGACCGGGCGGAGCTCGGCGCGGACGACGCCCGCCTCGATCGGGACCTGCAGGAGCTGCGCCGGCGGATCCTCGAGGCCTCCTTCGATCCGACCCTGCGGGAGCGGCTGGTGGCCCGGGCGCGGCACCTCTTCGGCGACCAGGGGCTGTTCGTCCGCTCCTCCACCAACGCCGAGGACCTGCCCAACTTCAACGGCGCGGGCCTGTACGACACGGTGCCCAACGTGCGCGGGGAGGAGCAACTGGTGCGGGCGGTGAAGCAGGTCTGGGCCAGCGTCTGGAACCTGCGGGCCTTCCGGGAGCGCGAGCGCTGGGGCATCGACCACCGGGGAGTCTACCCGGCCGTCATCGTCCAGGTGGGCATCGATGCGCAGGCCGCAGGGGTCATGGTCACCACCGACGTCTTCCGGCCCGGGGCGAAGGACGGCGTGACCATCAACGCCAAGCGGGGGCTGGGGATCCGCGTCGTCGATGGGATGAAGGTCCCCGAGCAGGTGCTCTTCGACGAGCAGCACGACGTGCTCCGGGTGATCTCCCGCTCCGACGACCCCGTCCAGCTCCACTTCGCCCCCGAGGGCGGCGTACGCGAGGAGCAGGTCGTCCGGCCCGCGGAGCCGGTGCTCACGGAAGAGCGGGTGCGGGCGCTGGTCGCGGCCGCGCGCGAGGTGCGGACCCTCTTCCCCGGCCCCGCCCCCCTGGACATCGAGTGGCTGATCGCCGCGGACGGACTCTGGCTGGTGCAGGCCCGGCCCTACATCCGGAACGCCCGATGAGCCTTCCCGGAACTCCGTCGGAAGCTCGCCGGCGAGGAGGGGTGTGACCACGGCTTCCCGGCTGCAGCGCTGGCTCGAGATCCGCCCGGGAGAAGGGCGGCGGCTGGTCAACCTGTCCGCGCTGGCCTTGCTCGCGGTGGCCCAGGCCGTGCTGATCCGGACGTTCTCCGACGCCTTGTTCCTCGACAAGCTCGGCGTCCGCTGGTTGCCCCTGTTCTTCCTGGTCAGCGCGCTGGCCTTCCTGCCCGCCACCGCCCTGTATAGCTGGCTGCGGGGGCGGACCTCCTCCCGGCTGCTCCACCCGCTGATGCTGCTGCTGTTCTCGCTGCTCGGCCTCGCGGCCCACGCGCCCCTCGACCGCGACGTGCCGGTGTTCCTGGTGGTCCTGGGGCTGGCCCTGGTCAGCCCGCTGGTCAACGTGATCGCCTGGAGCTGCATCCTGGAGCGGCTCAACCCCCGGGAGGCGCGCCGCCTGGTGCCCCTGGTCTCCGCGGGTGCGACCTTCGGCGGGATCCTCGCCGGCGCCCTGGCCATCCCCTTCATCCAGCAGATCGGCGTCATCGAGCTGCTCGGCCCGATCACCGCCTGCAACCTCCTGCTCGCCCTGCTGGTGGGCCGCGCGAGCCTGCCCCCGGCGGCCGACCGGCCCGCGGGGCCGCCGCCGTCCCTCGGCCGGCGGCAGATCTTCTCTCCCGCCCCCACCACCGGCGGTCCCGAGTGGCGCGGCCAGCCCGCCGCGGACGATCCCGGCTCCGGGGAGGCCGTGCGGGGCCGGCCGCACCTGCTGGCCAACCCGCTGTTGCTGCTGCTCGCGGTCTCCGTGCTGCTCATGTCATTGTCTACTAATCTGATTGACTATGCCTTCAAGGTGCAGCTCCAGGCCGAGCTGGGCTCCGACATCGCGCGCATGGCGGTCTTCCTCGGGTACTACCATGCGTTGACCAACGGCCTGATCCTGCTGGTCCAGCTCTTCGTCGTCGGACGGGTGGTGCGGCACCTGGGGCTGCAGACCGCGTTCGCGATCCATCCCCTGGGGGTGCTGGTGGGGTTGGTCGGCGTCGCCCTGGCCCCCGGGCTGGTAGCGGTCGCGGCCTGGAAGCTCGTGGACGGGCTGCTCAAGTTCACCTTCCACAACTCCACCATCGACATGGCCCTGACGCCCGTACCCAAGCTGCTCCGGGACCGCGGGCGGGCCCTGCTCAAGGGGACCATGCACCCCCTCGGCGGCTTTTTGGCCGGGGCCTTGCTGCTCCTGCTCGACGTGGTGGTGGGGGAAGCCGCCTGGAAGGTGCTGCCCGCGGTGCTCGCCTCGGCCGGGGTCTGGCTGTTCTTCGCCTTGCGGCTGAAGCGCAGCTACCTCGGCCAGCTCCAGGAGGTGCTCAGCCTGCCCGGGCTCGGCGGCACCCAGGAGCTCCCGGCCGTCTGGCCGGGGCCGGCCGAGAGTGGGGCCGCGGACGAGGAGGACCGGGCCGCGGAGCCTTCGCGTCTCGACACCCGGACCGGCGTGATCCGTGCGGTCGGCGGGCAGGTGCAGCGCCTCCGGCAGACGGTCTCCGCCGGCCCCCTCGAGCGCGGCCGCCTCGATCGCGACCTGCAGCGGCTCTTCGAGCTCCTCGGTCACCTCGGCGACCCCGCGATCATCGACCTGGTGCGCCGCCGCTATCAGTTCGGCAACCTCGCGACCAAGGCGAACGCCGTCGAGTTGCTCGAGATGCACCTCGACGAGCGGCGGGTCGCGGAGGCCGTGGCCCTCCTCGACACCCTCGCACCGGAGCTCGTGGAGCAGGCCGCGCGGCAGCGCGGCGGGGTCACCGGCCTGAGCAGCCGCTTCCGCTCCCTGTTCGGCCAGCACCAGTGAAATCGGCGGAGATCCGGGGAGGCGGAGCAGGGAGGCGGCGAGGAGGCGGAGCGGAGAGGCGGCACGGGGAAGGCGGGGCGGCGGCGCGGAGGGAGCCGCGAGCCTCCTCAGGCCCCCAGCCGCAGGGTGGACGCAGGTACCGGAAGTAGACCTCCGTCTGTGCCGATAGTCATGCTCACCCGGTACTCACCGGGCAACAGCCGCCCGCGCTGCTGCACCCGCTCCAGGAGGTCGAGGGGCAGGATCAGCTCGCCCCCCGGGGGCACCCGTACCTTGGGCGCCGGCGGCGGGTCGTCGTGGCAGGTCAAGCCGATCCCGTGGACCGGGCAGCGGAGGCGCAGCTCCCGGATCCCTTGAGGCTCCACGGCGTGCGCAGTGAGGTCGCGGTTGACCAGCACCAGGAGCACGGGCCAGCGTCCGGCCGCGAGGGAGGCCTCGCCGTCCGCGACCAGGTGCGCGTGCCAGGTGGTGGCCAGAGCAGGAGTCGGGAGGGCATCCGGGGGGGCTTCGGCCATCGTGTACTCCGTCAGCCTGTCGAGGAGGTCGCGGTGGGGAGGAGGATAGCAGATTTCGGGGGGCGGCGGGAGCCCGCTGCCCGCCCTGTCGTCGAGGTCCTGGCATCCGGATTTGAACCGGAAACCTCGGGATTATGAGACCCACGCTCTACCGATTGAGCTATGCCAGGAACAACGCACCGACCCGGGGCCGCTGCGCAACGCCCGTCATCTAAACGCGGCCGGGCGGGGAGTCAACCCCGTTCCGCTGGTCCCGTGCGCACCGGGCCGGCACGGTCAGGCGCGCTTTTCCCGCCAGGCGAACAGGCAGAGCAGCAGCCCGAGCAGGCTGCAGGCGATCCAGAAGAGGAAGGCGCCCGACCACGCGAAGGTGTCGATGAAGAAGCCCGTCCCCACCCCCGAGAGGGACGCCCCGGTGTAGGCGAGGATCCCCACGAGCCCGGCCGCGGAGGAGGCGACCCGGGCGGAGCCGCCCGCGTCCACCGCGCCGACGCCGCCGAGGATCGACTGCGGGCCCTCGACGAAGAAGCCGATCCCCGCGAGGAACAGCAGGTCGAGCCAGGGGCTGCCCGCCCCCACCCGGTAGAAGCCGGCGATGCAGATCGTGAGGGCGAGCAAGGAGATGGCGTTGACCGCGCGGTACCGGGTCTTGAACAGGGCGTCCGCGACGAAGCCCGAGACGAGCACGCCCGCGACCCCGGCCAGGGGCATGATGCTGGCGCGCAGGGCGGCGTCGGAGACCGCGTAGCCCTTGCCCTCGACCATGAACTTGGTGGCCCAGTCGAGGGTCCCGAAGCGGACCACGTAGACGCACAGGTCGATGAGGCCGACGACCCAGACGTTGGGATTGCGCAGCACGTACTTCACGAAGGCCCGGCGCCACTCGCCATCGGCCTTGGCGTGGGGCTCCACCTTCTCGCCGAAGGCCGAAGCGCTCTGCAGGCCGCGCGACTCGGGCGTGTCGCCGAGCAGGAAGAGCAGGCCGATCCCGACCACGACGCAGAGGATGCCCGGCACCCAGAAGCAGGCCCGCCAGCCCCCCCAGACCAGGAGCACCGAGGTCAGGGCCATGACCGCGGCGGTGCCGGCCTGGTGGGAGCAGGTCCAGAAGGCCCAGCGGGTGGCCTTGCCCTTGGGTGGATACCAGAGGGTCATCCCCCGGGCGATGGGGGGGAAGCCCATGGACTGGAACCAGCCGTTGAGCCCCCAGCAGAGGGCGAGCAGCCAGAGGGCGCTGAGGGAGCCGAAGACGATGTTGATCAGGCCAGAGACGATCAGGCCCGTGGCCATGAAGGTCCGGATGTTCGAGCGATCGGCCAGGACGCCGTTGAGGAACTTGCCGAGGCCGTAGGTGACGTACAGGGACGTCCCGATGATCCCCAGGCGCACGTTGCTGTAGCCGAGGTCCGACGCCATCACCGGCATGGCGTTGGAGATGTTCTTGCGGCAGAAGTAGAGGATCGCGTAGCCGACGAAGAAGCCGATGAACATGCGCCAGCGCCAGGCCATGTAGGCCTGCCGTTGCTTCTCGGGATCCGTGAGGGGGGCGATGGCCGCCTCGGGGCGGTACAACCCCGTCACCCAGCGCCAGGGGCTGCCGGGGGCGGACGGTGAGGGGAGCGAGTCGTGGGCTGGCGTCTGCATGGCCCGGGCACGCTACTCGCCATCCACGGACGGGTCAACCCCCTCCCGTCACTCGTAGTAGCCCACGATGCAGTCGCCCGGCTGGTCCGTGTTGATCCCCCCGCTCCAGCCCTCGGGATCGTTGAACAGCGGGCCGGCGTGGCACTCGTGGGTCGGGGTCGCCATGGTCAGCAGCCGATCGAGGCCGACGACCCAGGAGTTGAGCAGCCGGCCGCCGATCTCGTCGGCCGCGGCCAGACACTGGCTGTGGGTCTGGCCGACGAAGTGCCAGAAGTGCCAGCGCCGTCCCTCCTCGTCCTGGTAGGTCTGCTCCTCGGGCCAGGCGTCCGGCTCGACGCGGTGCGCGAAGCGACCGAGGCGGCACGCGGCCTCCTCCGACGCGTCGCGCTCGACGAGGAGCGCCCAGTTGCCCGCCGGGTCGTTGGTCAGGGCCGTGGTCTCGTCCTGGCGGCCGACCCAGCCGATGCCCGGCCCCGGGATGCCGACGTAGTACTGAGCGCCGGTGCGGTTGGCCAGCTCCTCGCAGGCCGTGAAGGTGAGCTCGCCGAAGTCGGTCCACTCGACGAGCCCGCTGTCGCAGAACCAGGCGCTCTGCTGGTCCGGCTCGAAGGGCACCGTCCCGTGGGTCCGCTCGCACTCGTCCCGGACGCCGTTGCCGTCCTCGTCGGGCTCGCCCTCGTCGATCTTGCCGTTGCAGTCGTTGTCCTTGTCGTCGCAGAGCTCCGGCTTCCCCGGGCCGACGGTCGGGTCCGCGTCGTCGCAGTCGAGGCCGCCACAGAGCAGGCCGCGCGCCCCGTCCCCGTCCCCGTCGGGCACCTCGTCGATCACCCCGTCGCAGTCGTTGTCCTCACCGTCGCAGTGCTCCACGCCATCGGGCCGGTTGCTGTCGCACTGGTCCCCCTCGCCGTCCTCGTCGCAGTCACGCTGGAGCGGATCGGCCACGGCCGGGCAGACGTCGCAGGCGTCGCCGAGCCCGTCGTTGACCGCCGGCTCGCAGTCGCAGGCGATGCCGAGGTTGTCGGCGATCGCGGACCAGGGGGTCGTGCAGCTCACGGTCGCCTCGCCGGCCCCGCACAGGTCCTCCTCGGGGAAGACGACCAGGGCGCTGCGGCAGGTCGCGCCGGTCTTCCGGCACAGGGCCTGGCAGTCCCGGAACAGGCGGCGGTCCTGGCTCTCGCCCCGGACCCCGCAGCGGGCGGGCAGCTCGGGGCAGCGGGACCTGGTGGGGCAGACGAAGTCCACCCGGTCGCTGTCCTGCTGGTCCGCGTTGGCCGTGGCCGGGCAGTTGTCACAAGCATCCCCCACACCGTCCTCGTCCCCATCGGCCTGGTCGGGGTTGGCCAGCCCCGGGCAGTTGTCCTCGAGGTTGAGCCAGCCGTCCCCGTCCCGGTCGGGCGCCTGGGCCTGGTAGATCACGCGCACCCAGCTCGCGTCGTACAGCCCCTCGACGCCGCCGCAGCTATGGCCGTTCTGGATCCAGCTCTCGCCGGTGTGCCAGCACATCCGGTGCTCCTGGTCCGCGGGGAAGGTGTCACAGGAGTTGCGGGAGACCTCGGCCCCGGCCGGCGCGAAGCCCCAGGACCAGCCCTCGGCGTAGTACCAGGCGACGCCGTCGGCCTCGTGAGTGCACTGGGGATCCTGGCCGCAGTCGAACAGCACGTCGGCCCGCTCGCCCATCGCGGCCACCTGGAGCACGTCGGCGCCGCTCTGGCCGCAGCCGAGCAGCAGCCGCTCTCCGGGGCAGGCGGCGAGCACCTCCTCGAGCGCGGCGCTCTGGTCGTAGGTGCCCACCCAGCAGGGCTCCCAGCCGGTCAGCGCGTCCAGCGCGAGCTCGGTCGCGATCCCGGCGAAGGTGTAGATCTGGGGCTGCTCGCAGGCGTCCTTGATGCCGTTGCCGTCCTCGTCGGGCACGCCCTCGTCCGTCTCCCCGTCGCAGTCGTTGTCCCGCCCATCGCAGAGCTCGGGGCGGCCGGGCCCGATGTCGGGTCGGCCGTCGTCGCAGTCCTGGCCGCCGCAGCGCAGCCCGGGCTCCCCGTCACCATCCCCATCGGGCTGTTCGTCGATCTCCCCGTCGCAGTCGTTGTCCTGCCCGTCGCAGATCTCCTGGCCGTCGGGGCGGTTGTCGTCGCAGCGGTCGCCCGTGCCGTCCCCGTCGCAGTCGGCCTGCTCGGGATCGGGCACCCCCGGGCAGACGTCGCAGGCATCGCCCAGGTCGTCGTCGGGGGGCGGCTCGCAGTCGCAGACGATGCCGAGGTTCAGGGGGATCTCGCGCCAGGGTCGCGAGCAGGCGAAGGAGCCGACCGGGTCGAGGCAGGCCGTGGCGCGCAGCCCGATCCGGGTGGCGAGGCAGCCGGCACCGAGGGAACCGCAGAACTTGGCGCAGTCGCCGTGACGGTTGCGGGCCGCGTCCAGCCCGTCGCCGGTGATCCCGCAGCTTCCCCGCCGATCGCCGCAGGTCTCCCGGGACGAGCAGCGGAACTGGACCCGGTCGCTGTCCTGCTGGTCGGGGTTGGCGGTCTGCGGGCAGTTGTCGCAGAGGTCGCCGATGCCGTCGGCGTCCGCGTCCTCCTGGCCGGGGTTCGGGGTCCGCGGGCAGTTGTCCTCCCAGTTCTCCTTGCCGTCCTCGTCACGGTCCACGGGCACGGGCTGGTAGATCAGCCGCTCCCAGCTCGCGTCGAAGGGGAAGTCGTTGCCGCAGCGGTAGCCGGGGTGGACGTTGCGCCCGCCGGTGTGCCAGCACAGCCGCTGCTCGGGGTGAGCCCCCTCGGCCGTGTCGCAGGAGTTGCGATCGACGCCGTCGCCGACCGCGGCGAAGCCCCAGGAGTGATCGGGCGAAAAGTACCAGGCGACGCCGTTGGCCTCGTGGGTGCAGCCCGGGGCGATGCCGCAGTCGTGCAGGACGTCGTCGCGCTCGCCCATCGCCGCCACGCGCAGCTCGCTCTTCCCTGCCGGGCGGCAGCCGAGGAGCAGCCGCGCCCCGTCGCAGCGGGCGAGGATCGCGCTCAGATCGTAGGGTCCGTCGTACCCGCCCGACCAGCAGCGCTCCCAGCCCACGAGCTCGTCCTCGGGCACGTCGTTGCGCACGCCGGCGAAGACCAGCAGCGGGCAGGCGTCGCCCTTGCCGTCCCCGTCCCGGTCCTCCTGGCCCGGGTTGGGATCCCCGGGGCAGTTGTCCTCGTCGTTGTCCTTGCCGTCCCCATCCAGATCGTCGTCGCAGA
>JAVEVO010000040.1:0-46257 GCA_034005005.1 Myxococcota bacterium | reverse complement strand
CCCTCGCCCTCACCTTCGCCCTCGCCTTCGCCCTCGCCCTCTCCCTCTCCCTCTCCTTCTCCTTCGCCCTCGCCCTCACCTTCGCCCTCGCCCTCACCTTCGCCCTCGGCCCCTTCGCCCTCGCCCTCACCTTCGCCCTCGCCCTCACCTTCGCCCTCGCCTTCTCCTTCGCCCTCACCTTCGCCCTCACCCTCGCTGCCCGAGCCCGAGGGGGTCTCGTCCAGGCAGCCCGGCTGGAGGAGGAGCAGCAGCAGGAGCGAGGTGGGCAAGGCAGACCCGCGCGTGACCAGCATGGAAACCTCCCGGAGGCGGCCCGGCCGCCCGTCGACCTCAGGATAGGGGGCGCGTCGGCCGCTGCCAAGAGCGGCCTGCGTCGCGGCCGCTGGTCCGGGGGGGCCGGCAGTGATCCTGCGGATCCCGGCGAGTGGCGCCCGGGAGATCAGGCTCCTCTTGACCGGGGTTGGGAGCCTTCTCTATCCTGGAGCCCTAGAACTACCGTAATCCTCGCGAAGCAACCAGGAGGTCATCATGGTACGAAAGCTGTGTACGATCCTGTCCGCTCTCGGCTGTCTGCTCCTCGTCGCCACCGCCAGCGCGGACAACCTGCCGTGCGTGGACTGGACCGACTGCAACGACGGCGACTCCTGCACGTGGGATTCCTGCGATCGGGGCACCTGCTTCCACGACCCCATCGCGAACTGTGAGCCGGCCTCGCCGGATTGCGAGGTCGACGCGGACTGCGACGACGGCGACGCGTGCACCTACGACAGTTGCTTCGCCGGGGTCTGCTACAACGATCCCGACCCCTACTGCGGCGGCTGCCTCGCGGACGCCGACTGCGCGGACGGCGACCCCTGCACCGCGGACGTCTGCGACGAGGACGGGATCTGCCGCAACGACTACGACCCTGCGCTCTGCCCCGACATCCCCTGCCTGATCGACGAGGACTGCCTCCCCGACGACGACGACTGCACCGACGATTTCTGCGACGCCGCAGGGGTCTGCCGTCATGATCCGATCCCCGGCTGCGGCGCCACGCCTCCGGTGGTCGAGTGCCTCGTCAACGCGGACTGCGCCGACGCCGACGCCTGCACCTACGACACCTGCCAGGCCTACGATCTCGACGGGGACGGCGACGTCGATCAGGCGACCTGCTTCCACGAGGCCCTGGTCTGCGACGACTTCGACCCCTGCACGGCGGATGCCTGCGATCCGGGCAGCGGGTGCGTCTACACCCCGCCGGACTGCGCGGACGGGAACGCCTGCACCCTGGACACCTGCGACTCGACCACCGGGCTGTGCGTCTTCCCGGCGATCAGCTACTGCTACCCGGGTGACGGCTGCTGCCCGGTCGGCTGCGGGCGGTACCTCGACGCTGATTGCCCCTGCCAGACCAAGGGCAAGGCCTGCACCTACAACAAGGACTGCTGCAGCAACAAGTGCAGCCGCGGCGTCTGCAAGTGATCGGCCAGTGGGGGAATCCATAGCCTGATCAGTAAGTTTGGTGACGCCCGCCCTCCGCACCGGTCTTCCGTGTGACCTATCGGCCGGCACCCGCTCGATCTACTGACCAATACCTATGTGACGGCGCATTCGTGGGGGGAATCCATAGCCAGATCAGTAAGTTTGCTGGCGACATCCCTCCGCTCCGGTCGTGCAGGTGACGACCTGTCGGCCGGACCCCACCCGAGCAACTGAATCAAGACCCAGGTGACGGGGTAGGAGCCGCGCCCGCACCTCGCGGGCCGGCCGGGAGAGCCCCAGGCTCAGCGCCCCTTGCGGGACTTCCGCGCCTCCGGGGGGAGCTCGTGGGGTGGGAGCTTCTGCAGGGGAGGCTCCGGGACGGTGTAGTCTCCGCCTTCCCGCATCTGGGGGTCGTCGTGGGAGACCGGTGGCGGCTCCTCGCTGGGCGGGACCTCGCCCTCCTCGGTGAACGGTGCGCCCTCGTCTCCCTCCTCCTGCTCGTCTCGGGCCTGCCGCTCGGGCATCGGATAGCTGATGCAGGGCTCGACCTCGAGCCCCGAGGGGTAGTAGGCGCAGATGCGCAGCAGCCCCGGTGCGGCCTCGACGATCAGGTAGTGGTAGATCGATTTCCAGATGTGGGACCACTTGGGGCACGGCCCGCGACAGCGCCGTCCCTCCAGCACGGCCCCGCCCCCGCCCGTGACGTAGAAGGGGAACCCGTCGACGACGCCCCGCTCGTAGTCGTGCTCGTGGCCCGAGAAGACGATGGCCGGGCCGTACTTGCGCAGGATGGGCACGAAGTGGTGCCGCACCCAGGTGTTGCCGTTGAAGCGCCCGGTGCCCCAGGGCCCGTGGTGGATGAAGGCCAGGACGTAGTGGATCTGCGGCTTCTCGGCGCGCATCCGGCGGAGGTCCTCCTCCAGCCAGCGCGCCTGCTCGCGGAACTGCCCCTCGCTGCTGAGGATCACGAGGTGGACTGAGCCATAAGTAATGGATCGGAAGTGAGCGTTGGGACCAAAGAGCGTCTCGAACCACCACTTCCCCATCTTGCCGCGGTCGTCGTGGTTGCCGATGACCGGGAACATGGGGGTCGAGCGGAGGTTCTCCCGCTCGATCCGGAAGAAGGTGATCCAGTCGGACATCTTGTAGCCGTCGTGCACGAAATCGCCGGTGTGCACGAGGAGGTCCACCGAGCGGCGGACGAGCCCGGCGCAGACCTCGGCGTGGGGGCCATCGTATTTACGGGTGTCGCCGTAGACGCCGATGAGGACGGGGGTCTCCGGCTTCGGCGGGGTCGTGAACGAGCCGCCCGGCAACTCCTTGCCGTCGACGACCAGGCGATAGACGTAGATCTTGTCCGGCTCCAGGTCCTTCAGCTTGAAGACGTGGTGGTAGCTCGGCTCCTCCTGGGTCAGCCGCACGTCCTCCTCACCGGGGACGCGGTACAGCACCTCGGCCATGACCTCGTCGACCGTGCGGAAGACGACGGTCACCTCGCTCTTGCGTCCGACGCGCGCCAGATCTCGCAGGAAGGGGCCCATGAGCACCGGTCCCTCGGGGACCGGCGGGGAGGCGCTCTCCCCGGTGGCCGCGGCCGTCGGCCGTCGCTTCGGTGCGGTGTCGCCGGTCGGCGCGGCGAAGAGCAGGGTGGCGAAGAGCAGGGTGGCGCACAGCAAGCCGCGCCGGAGGCCGGGTGCGAGCCGAGGTTGGACGCCGGGGATGGGGAGGAGCGCGGGGCGGCTGTCCGGCCGAGACGTCATGATGCCCCAGGATAGAGGTTCGCTCCGGGCGAGACAACAGCGGTGAGCGAAATCCTCGGGATTTCGGGGGCGTGGGGAGCCC
Organism: Myxococcota bacterium; assembly: GCA_034005005.1. Classification (GTDB taxonomy): domain Bacteria; phylum Myxococcota_A; class JAVEVO01; order JAVEVO01; family JAVEVO01; genus JAVEVO01. The sequence goes on along the minus strand of JAVEVO010000040.1, from coordinate 42,951 downwards.
ACACGCTCAGCCGACCCGCTCGACGTACTTCCCGGTGCGCGTGTCGATCTTCAGCAGGTCGCCGATCTTCACGTGGGGCGGGACCTGCAGCACGAGCCCCGTCTGCAGCCGGACGGGCTTGGGCTGGGCGGTCGCGGTGTCCCCGCGGACCACCGGATCCGCATGCTCGACGCGCAGGTTCACGGTGTTGGGCAACCGCAGGCCGATGACCCGGCCCTCGAAGCGGCTGGCCTGCAGCTCCATCTCCTCGACGAGGTAGTCGGCCGCGTCGCCGGCCTCGTCCACCGTGAGCTGGAACTGCTCGAAGCTCTCGGTGTCCATGAAGTGCAGCTCGTCGTCCAGGCGGTAGAGGAACTGGACCGGCGACGTCTCCAGCTCGGCTTCCTCGATCTTCTCGCCCCCCCGGAAGGTCCGGGAGGTCAGCGAGCCGTTGAGCAGGTTGCGCAGCTTGGTCTTGACCATGGTGTTGACCCCCCGCGCCGCGGGGGTCTGGACCGTCACGTCGGTGACCAGCATCGGGAGGCCGTCCAGCAGGAGCGTGCTGCCGCGCTTGACCTCCAGGCTCGTCAACATGCCCATCTCACTCCCCCCGCCGGACGGGTGGACCGGCGATGTCGGCGAGCAGCGCCCCGAGCTGCTCGAGGTTGTAGGGCTTGGTGATGGCCCCCACGAAACCATGGTCCCGGTGCAGGGCGAGGATCGGGTCGGAGCTGTAGCCGGTGGCGACGATGGCCTTGACCCGTGGGTCCAGCTCACGCAGCAGGCGGATGGTCTGGCGGGCGCCCATCCCCTTGGCCACGGTCAGGTCGAGGATGACGGCCGCGTAGGGCTGGCCGGCGAGCAGCGCCGTGCGGAAGAGCTTGGTCGCCTCGCCGCCCTCCTCGACGAAATCGGCCCGGTAGCCGAGGGTCGCGAGCATGTCCGAGGCGACCTGGCGGACCATGGCCTCGTCTTCCATCACGAGGATGCGGCCGCCCCCGGTGCGCGGCTCGGGGAGCGCGGGCAGGGGCGGGGCCAGCGGCTCCTCGGCCGCGGGCAAGGTGACGGTCAGGGTGGTGCCGACGCCGAGCTCCGAGTCGACGGTGATCGTCCCCTGGTGGTTCTTGACGATGGAGTAGCTGATCGCCAGCCCGAGCCCGCAGCCCTTCTGCTTCGTGCTGAAGTAGGGGTCGAAGATCTTCTCGAGGTGTCGCCGGTCGATGCCGACTCCCTGATCCCGGATGGCGAGCTGCACGTAGCGGCCGGGGGGCAGGAAGGCCTGCTTGCCGCTGTCGATCTCGACGTTGGAGGCCTCGATCTCGACGATCCCGCCCTCGGGCATGGCCTGGTCCGCGTTCCGGATGATGTTGTGGAGGACCTGGCCGAGCTGCCCCTCGTCGACCTCCACCGGCCAGAGGTCGGGGGGCAGATCGTAGATGCAGCGGACGTTGGAGCCACGCAGGATGAAGCTCGCGGACTCCCGGAGGAGCGCGCCGAGGGAGATGGGGCGCTTGATCGGCGAGCCCGCCCGGGCGAAGGCGAGGAGCTGGTCGACCAGCTCGCGCGCCTTGATCGACGCCGCCTCGGCCCGACCCAGCCAGTCGTGCACCTGCCCGTCCGGCTCGACCATGATCTTCGCCAGGGAGATGTTGCCCAGGATGGCCGTGAGGATGTTGTTGAAATCGTGTGCGATCCCGCCAGCGAGGATGGCCAGGGAGTCGAGCTTGCGGGTCCGCAGGGCCTCCTCCTCGAGGGCCTTGCGCCGCGTGATGTCGCGACCGAGGACCAGCAGCCCCTTCCGCCGGCCGTCGTTGTGGAACAGCGGCACCCGCAGCATGTCGAAGACCCGGGGGCTGGCGTCGAGGCACGGGATCGTCTGCTCCTCGTGGCTCGGCGTCCCCCGGCGCCAGGTCTCCGCGTCCGCGGTCTCGTTGCTCGCCAGGGAGGCCTGGTAGAAGCTGACGAGCTCGCCGATCTCGGAGTCGCGTTTGCCCCGGTAGTCGATGGCCTGGATCTGGTAGAGCCGGATCCAGGCGTCGTTGGCGACGAGCCAGCGCCCTTCCTCATCCTTGAAGCAGACGACGTCCGGCATGGCGTTGAGGAGCGTGCGCAGGCGCTCCTCGCTCTCGCGCAGCGCGACCGCGTACTGGGCGCGCGTCGCCTTGTCTTCCTTGAGCTCCTGCTGGTGGATCTTCTCGGTATCCATCCCGCCCCCGGCGTCGAATCGTCTGTTGCTACGCGGCGTTCTGGGAGGAGGTCGCCCAACGAGCCCGGCGTCGGCCTCCCCGGGGCCGGGTCCATTCGGCCGCTAAGCTAGCCGCCGGACCTGGCGCCGTCAACGTCCAGGAGTGCCTCCGCGTCCGGCCCTCCCGGTCCGATCCCTACCCCGGCGGCGAGCAGCCCTCGCCGGACCGCCGCCGGGCTGGTGGCCTGCACGGCCTGCAGTCCCAGGGACCGGGCCGCCTGGCAGTTGTCCTGGCGGTCGTCGATGAGCAGGCAGTGCCGCGCCTGGTCCGTCAGGCCCAGGATCCGCAGGGCCTCCACGAAGAAGCGCGCTTCGGGCTTGCACGAGCCGACCGTGCAGGAGGCGATCACCTCCCCGAAGCGAGCGATCGCGGGCCAGCGCCGCTGGATCGTCGCCAGGTGCAGCGGGTCGGTGTTGGTCAGCAGGCAGCAGCGGTGCCCCTCCCGCCGGGCCTGCTCGAGGAGCTGGATCGTCGGCGTGATGGGGGTGAAGATGTCCCCATGGGCCCGGGCCAGGTCGATGAATGGTATCTTGGTACCAAGTCGCTGGCAGCATTCGTTCCAGAAGTCGGTGACCGTCACCTGGCCGAGGTCGAGGCGTCGCTTCAGGCCGCTGCCGAACAGGGCCTGCGCGACGAGGTCCGTGGAGCAGCCGGCCAGCGCGGCGATCCCCTGGACGTGCCGCTGGTGGTCCACGGCGATGAGGACGTCGCCGAGGTCGAACAGCAGATGGGGGAGGACGTCGCGGCCCATGTCGAGGCTTCCGGGGCGTGGGACGTGACCTGGCCCCGACGCGAGGGCACCCTAGCACCCGGGCCAGGCTGGCGCAACGAGGGGGTGGAGCGGGGGCGCACAAGTGGGCATACTGCGCCTGGGAGGTGTGATGGCCGAGGCGGGACCGGCAGACGCCGAGGTGCAGGAGGTCCACTGGGAGCGGGCCGGCTGTCCGGTCTGCGCACCCCCGGGGGACGTGCCGGCCGCGGCGTCGCCGCAGTTTTTGGCTCCCGACCACCTCTTCGGGCGTCCAGGGGTCTTCTCCCTCGTCCGCTGCCCCGGCTGCGGCAGCTTGCGGGTCGACCCGCGCCCGACCGCGGATTCCCTCGGCTTCTACTACGTCGACTACTACACCCCCGAGGGGCAGCGCGACGCCGAGGCGCTGCAGCTCGGTGTCGGCGGCGACGTCCCGAGCAACCCGGTGCGCAAGCTCGCGCTCCGGCGCTGGCAGGAGATCCGCCGGCGTCTGCCCGCACCCGGTGGGCGGCCGGCGCCCGGGCCCGCGGCGGGAGCCGCGGACCGCTGGACCGTGCTGGACGTCGGCTGCGGGCTGGGGGGCTTCTTGCACCACCTCACCACGGCCGAGCCGTCCGTCGCCGGGCTCGGCGTCGAGGACGCCGCCCGGGCGGTCCGCTTCGCCCGGGAAGAGCTCGGTCTGGACGTGCACGAGGGACGGGCCGAGCGGCTCCCCTGGCCGGACGGGTGCGCCGACGTGGTGACCCTCTGGCACGTGCTCGAGCACTCGCCGGCCCCGACGGTGGCGCTCGCCGAGGCCTACCGGGTGCTGCGGCCGGGGGGCGTGCTGGCCGTCGAGGTGCCCCACGGCGGCAGCCTCCTGCTGACCGTGTTCCGCCGGCGCTGGTTCTTCTTGCAGCCGCCCACTCACCTCCACCTGTTCACGGAGCGGGCCCTGCGGCAGCTCGTGAGGCGGGCGGGCTTCGTCGACCCGGCGAGCTCCTTCCCGTTCGTCCCGCTGGAGCTGCTCGGGAGCTTGCTGCTGGCGGTGTTCCGTCCGCGCGGGCTTCGTCACCGGCCTCCCCGGATGCTGGCCCTCGTGGCGATCGCCCTGGCGGTCCTGCTCGTCGAGACGCCCCTGCTGCTGCTGCTCGGTCGGCTCCGGCGCAGCGGCGTGGTGCGGCTGTTCGCCCGCAAACCCGAGGTGGCCGACCCGGGCGCGGCCCCGACGAGCGCGGGCAGTGCACGACGGGGAGTGGACGACGAGTCTCCGCCGTCGTAGCATGAGGCTGGTGATGAACTCCCCGCCGGGAGGGCGGACCCCGGGCCATGAAGAGAGGGAACGTGCGGAGCAGCAGGGAGCGGAAGCCCGCGACGGCGAGCGAGCAGGAGCGTGAGCCCCTGGCGGGCGAGGAGCTGGACCCCGCCCTCCCCCGGAACGAGCTCGAGACCGCGCTGGCCGAGGAAGGGCTGGTCGAGGTCGCGCCGGCGCGCCTGCCCCGGACGCGGGGGGCCGGGCCGCGGATCCTGGCCCTGGGCGGCGGGAAAGGCGGCAGCGGCCGCTCCCTGATCGCGGTCAACATCGGCGTGCACCTGGCCCAGGTCGGCAAGAAGGTCCTGCTCGTCGACGCGGACTTCAGCGGGGCCAACCTCCACACCCTGCTCGGGGTCGGCCCGCCCCGGAAGACCATCTCCGACGTGCTGCTCCGCAAGAAGGAGTCCTTCGAGGAGCTGCTCTTGGACACCGACATCCCCGGGCTGACTCTGGCCAGCGGGATCGGCGAGTCCTTCGCCCTGGGGCCCGGGGCGCGTGGCGACGGGCGCAATCGCTTCCTCGAGTACCTCTCCGAGGTCGAGCACGACTACGTCATCATCGATCTCGCCGCGGGCGTGAGCCCGACCGTCCTCGACCTCTTCCTCTTCGCGGACTGCGGCATCGTGGTCTTCCTCCCGGAGCCGACCTCGGTGGAGAAGGCCTACCGTTTCATCAAGAGTGCATTCTTCCGTCAGATCTGGAATCAGGAGCCGTACAAGTCCCTGCGCGGGTTGCTCACCGACGCTCAGGGTGCGGTCCGCGAGTTCGGGATCCTCAGCCCCCCGACGTTCCTCGAGCAGGTCTGGAAGCGATTCCCGGATCTGGCCCCCTCGCTGATGGACGAGCTGGCCGCGTTCCAGCCGCAGATCATCCTCAACATGTGCCGGGCCCGCGCCGATGCGGAGCTCGGTGACGCCATCTGCTCGGCGGTGCGCCGCAAGATGCAGATCCAGCTCGGCTACCTCGGCTACGTCGAGTACGACGACCCGATCCGGCTCTCGGTCCGCCGCCGCCGGCCCGTGGTCCTCGAGTACCCCGAGGGCAAGCCGGCCGGGAACTTCCAGCAGATCGTCCGCCGCCTCCTGGGGCTGGAGGCGAGCCTGCGCGGGAGGCGGTGGTAGCCATGCCCCGGGACTCGACGGATCCGACGACCCTGTACTCGCTGCTCGAGGTGCAGCCCGGCGCCTCCGAGGAGGAGATCCGGCAGGGCTATCGCCGGCTCAAGGCGATCTACGATCACGACAGCCTGGTGGTCTATTCCCTCTTCACCCAGGAGGAGCTGGACGACATCCGTCACCAGCTCGACGACGCCTACGACACGATCATCGACCCGCGCACCCGCCGGGAGTACGACCTGTCCCTCTTCCCGGAGCGTCAGCCGGGCAAGGGGCACCGGGAGGGGCGCGCCGAGGTCCCGGGCAGCGACTCCGCGGAGCGTACGCTCAGCCGCCCGGACACGGTCTCCGAGGAGCTCCCGCCCGACCTGGAGCTCGGCGAGGGGATCCCGTTCACCGGCGCCATGTTGCGTGCCATCCGGGAGTACAAGGGGCTCGATCTGCGGGACATCTCGGCCCGGACCAAGATCTCCTTGATGAACCTCCGCTTCATCGAGGACGAGCGCTTCGGAGAGCTGCCCGCGCCGGTCTACGTGCGCGGGTTCCTCGTGGAGATCGCCAAGTACCTCCGGCTCCCGCCGCGGCTGATCGCGGACAGCTACATGGAGCGGCTGCTGCTGACACGCGAGAACCAGCTCGACAAGGAGTGACCCCATGCCAGCCCTGATCGAGGATCCACAGCGGGCGAACCGTCTGGCCCGGACCATCGCCTCCGACCTCTCCCTGTACAACCGGGAGAAGGTCGAGCAGGGGATCCTGAACGACGACCTGTTCGAGCGGCTCGCCGAGGAGATCCAGGCCGGGCGTGAGCACTACGCCTCGCGGGTCGCCGAGAGCCTACGCGAGCAGACCCACTTCTTCGATCATGCCCTGGTCGACGTGCTGCTGCGCGGCCAGGCCCACCTCCCCGCAAAGATCTGGTAGCTCCGGGCCACCATACCCTCGAGGTCGCGGACCTCTCCCCGGAGGGGCTGCGGGTCGATCGCTTCCTCGCCCTCGCCGGGCTGGGCCTGAGCCGTTCCTTGATCCAGCGCCTGATCGACGAGCAGCGGGTCCGCCGCGCCGGCCAGGTGCTGCGGAGCTCGCAGAAGGTCCGCAACGGGGACCGGGTGGAGCTGGAGCTGCCGCCGCCGCAGCCGCTGGAGGCTCGGCCCCAGGCCCTCGAGCTGACGATCGTCTACGAGGACCCGCAGCTCCTGGTGGTCGACAAGCCCGCGGGCCTGGTCGTCCACCCGGCTCCCGGGCACCCCGACGGCACCCTCGTCAACGGCCTGCTGCATCACTGCGGCGCCGAGCTGCTGGGCATCGGCAACGTGCTGCGGCCGGGGATCGTGCACCGCATCGACCGGGACACCTCCGGGCTGCTGGTGGTGGCCAAGGACGGGCCGAGCCACGACTTCCTCGCCGCCTTGTTCAAGCGGCACGCGGTCCAGCGCCAGTACCGGGCCGTGGTCCACGGCGGCCGGAGCCTCCCGGTGCAGGGCACCTTCGCGACCTCGTACGGCCGGCACCCCACGGATCGCAAGCGTTTCAGCTCCCTGGTCACGCGGGGGCGCCGGGCGGTGACGCACTGGCAGGTCGTGGAGCAGCGGGGGCCCCTGGCGGTGGTCACGGTACGCCTGGAGACGGGACGATCGCACCAGATCCGGGTCCACTTCGCGGAGCACGGGCATCCCTTGGTCGGAGATCCCGTCTACGGCGGGAGCCGTGCGGACCACGGGCTCCCGCCGGCCGTGGCGGCCCTGGTCGGCAAGCTCGGGCGGCAAGCCCTGCACGCGGAGCTGCTGGGGTTCCCCCATCCCCTCACGGGGGTCCCGCTGCTGTTCCAGTCGGCCTTGCCGCCGGACCTCGCGGGGCTGCTGGATGGGCTGCGCCGCCTCTTCCCGAGCTGAGCGCGGACGTCCAACCGCTGGCGCCGGGGCGCCGGAGGGAAGAGGCTGTCGGCCGGGCGGGGGAGGGGAGCGGGATCAGCGGGCGCGGTAGATGATCCGACCACGGGTCAGGTCGTAGGGGGAGACGGCCACCATGACCCGATCGCCCAGGACGACCCGGATGCGGAACTTGCGCATCTTGCCCGAGAGGTGGGCCAGGATCTGATGCCCACCCTCCACCTCGACGCGGAACTTTCCGCCCGCGAGCGCCTCGGTGACGGTTCCTTCCAGCTCGATTGCTTCTTCGGTCTTCGACATTCGCCCTCGCGGTTCACTGGCGCACCGGCTCGGCAGGCGCGCACGCCGGCTTAAGATAGCGACCCGGGCGTCGAGGTCAATGGAAAGTCGGCCCGGCGCCCCGTTTCGCGCGCGTTCAGCTCCGCGCGAGCCGGTCGGAGAGGTCGCGTAGCCGGTCCGCGAGGTTTTCCAGGAAGGCCCACAGGACCTTGTTGCCGAGCACCGGGTCCGTGGCGAACAGCTCGAGGAAGGCGTCCCGGCGGATGAGGAACAGGGTGCAGGGCTCCTCGGCGACGACGGTCGCGGAGCGGAGGCTCTGGCCGAGCAGCCCGAGCTCGCCGAAGTTGCCCCCCGGGCCGATGGTGGTCAGGGCGGTGCCACCCCGCCAGACGCCGACGTGCCCCCGGACGACCATGTAGATCTCGTCTCCCTGCTCTCCCTCGCGCACGACGACGTCGTTGGTGTCGTACTCACGCTGGTACAGGATCCGGTTGACCTTCACGCACTCCTGCTCCGTGAGGTTGGCGAACAGGAAGATGTCCTGGAGGAACTCCACCTTCTGGATCATCCCCAGGTGGTGCTTGGGCTTCGGCGGGTCGGTCGCCTCCGCACCGCCGACCTCGGCGACGACGACGGTGATGTTGTCCTTGCCGCCACGCCAGTTGGCGAGGGCGATGGCCTCCCGGACCAGGTCGTGCCCGCGGTAGTTGTGGAAGAGCGCGGTCATCTCCTCCTCGGTGGCCAGGTCCGAGAAGCCGTCGGAGCAGAGCAAGAAGACGTCGCCGGGCTGGACGTCGAGGTACAGCGTGTCGACCTCGACGTTGGGCTGGGAGCCCACGCTGCGCAGGATGATGTTCTTGCGGGGGTGGGTGGCCATCTCCTCCTTGCTGAGCAGCCCCTTCTTGTACAGCCGCATCACCAGGCTGTGGTCCTCGGTGATCTGGAAGGTGGTGCCGTCCCGGAAGAGGTACAGGCGGCTGTCGCCGGCATGGCAGACGAAGGCGTCCTCCCCGAGGGTGACGAGCATGACGACCGTGGTGGCCATGCCGCGCATGGCCGGATTCTGCATGGCCATGCTGTAGATCCGATCGTTGGCGCTCTCGATGATCCGCGGCAGCCGGTGGATGAGCTGCTGGCGCGTCGCCTCGTCCCGGCGAGCCTTGTAGTGCCGGAGCAAGGGTTGCAGCTCGGCGCCGCCCAGCCCGGCTTCCTCCACGAGGAGCGCGCTCGCCACCTCGCCGGCATTGCCGCCGCCGACGCCGTCCGCGACCACGAACAGCCCGAGCTCCTCGTCGACGAGGTGGTTGTCCTCGTTGTGGTCCCGCTGGCGGCCGACATCGGTCCCTGCGTAGCCCCGGATCTGCATCGGCGTCTCTCCCGGCCCTGGTTCGCGGGCCGCATCATACCCCACTCGCGGCCGCCGGGGAACCCGGTCGGCCACCCGCGGTCGCTCCCTTGACCCTGGGCGCGCGCTTGGCGATAGTCTCGGTCTGGAGGTCGAACAGATGGCAGCTCTCTTCCATCCGCGACGCGGCGGCTCGCTCCCTGCCGGGGCTGCTCCCCGGAGGCTCCTGCTCTGCGGGATCGCGGCGCTCGCCCTCGGCCTCGGGGGGGCCTCCCCGTCGACGGCCGCAGCCGAGCCCTCGACGCGGGACCGCTTCGAGCAAGCCAAGCACTACTACAAGCGGGGGTTGCCGCGCGAGGCGCTCCAGGCCCTCAAGCCGCTGCTCGCCACCCAGCAGGGCCGGGAGAACCCCAAGGTCCAGCTCCTCGCGGCGCAGCTCTACCGGGACCGTGGTGAGATCGATCTCGCGTTCCGGGCCGTCTCCAAGGCCCGGGAGTTCGGCAGCGCGACGGACAAGGAGGAGGCCGACCAGCTCTACAAGGCCCTCACCCGGGCCTTCGGCGAGGTCCGCATCCTCCCGCAGGGGGGCGTCCACGTCAAAGGGCGCATCTTCCTCGACACCGCCGAGGAGTTCATCAACGTCGAGCGGAAGAACACCTTCAAGGCGGTCCAGCGCTCCCTGCTCGTCCGCCCGCGGCAGTACCCGGACTCCATCTGGATCCCCTACGGCGAGTACCGGGCCAACGGCGTGGCCTTCCGGCACGAGCAAGGCGGGCGCAGCGAGGCCGTGGTCCCCTTCCCGCAGATCGCCATCCTCCGCTCGGCCTCCGGCCTCGACGACAAGGAGCTCATCGGCGCCTTCCGCACCCGGGTCGGCGGGGTCACCACGGTCTACACCCTCGAGGGCGATGCGGATCGCCTCGCGGCGCTGGTCGACACGATCCGCGGGAAGAAGCCCGACCTCCTCGTCGCCTTCGGACGCGGGGCGGCCCTCGTCGGGCGCCGTGAGCTGCGCAAGGTCCCGCTGCTGTTCGGACTGTTCGGCGGTAACCCGCTGGGGAACGACCTGCCCGGGGCCGCCGAGCTCGCGGGCGTCTCCAGCCTGCAGGCCCCCGGCGAGACCGTGAAGTGGATCCGCACCCTGGTCCCCCGCGTCCGCCGGGTCGGCGTGCTGTACGATCCGCAGCGCTCCACCCCGCTGTTCGCCACCGTCCGGGATGCCCTCGAGGCGGCCGGCTTGACCCCCATCGCCGCGGAGGTGCGCCGCACCGCCGAGCTCGGCGCGACCCTCGCCCTGCACCGGGCCCGCGTGGACGTCTGGTGGACGCTCGGCGACGTCCCCCTCGCCTCTCCCGAGGCCTTCCAGCAGCTCGTCGCGGAACAGCTCGGCGCGGGCAAGCCCCTCGTCGCCGGGACCGCGAGCCAGGCCGCGCAGGGAGCCTTCCTCGCGGTCGAGGGGGACCCGAAGACGGTCGGCATCCAGCTCTCCAACCAGGCCCGCCGGCTCCTCTGCGACAAGGTCGCGGCCAGCGAGATCGGGATCGAGCCCCCCCAGCAGCTCGCGGTGCACCTCAACCGGGCCGTGGCCGAGAAGCTCTCGCTGCTCCCGGCGGCAGAGGTACAGCAACGCCTCACCAAGCTCCACGATCGGCTGCCCGCGGGCGCCACCGAATAGCGGGTCTCCTCGGCCGCACCGCTCGGCAGGCCGCTGCCGCTGGCGGCTTCGCCAGGGGGGCGGGGCGCATTTTGTTCGCAACCCGGCCCTGGGCCGCTATCATCGACAGGGCGTAGGGAACACCTCCGACCCCTCGTCAAGAGAGCAGGAGGTCCAACAGCCTGACGCGGCGGGTCCGGGTCAGGCCATCACCATCGCTGAGGCGGCCTGTTGCAGAAGGCGGAGTTCGTGGACCTTTGGGCCAAACGCGAGGGCGTTGCCCGGGGCTTTGGTCCCATGATCGGGGCCTTGGTTGTTGCTTTCCTCCTCGGGGGGGGCGGCGGGTCTGCCCTGGCCCAGCCCATCGCCGGGACCGGCGAACGCTCCTACATCGATCTGCGCGACCAGGGGATCCACTACCTGCGCATGGGCAAGCGGGCCCTGGCGCTGGAGTCCCTCGAGCGCTCCCTGCAGCTCGGCGGGAGCGATGACGAGAAGCTCGTCCTGGTCCTCGCCAAGCTCCACCAGGACGATGGCAACCTCGGCCGGGCCTTCGACGTGCTCAACGAGGGGCCGCCCACCGAGAAGGTCAGCAGCTACAAGGCTCAGCTCAGCTCGCAGTACGCCCCGGTCCAGCTCGTGGCCAGCGCCGACCGGCCCAAGGACGGCTACCTGGCGCTGCTGCCCGACAGCGCGATCATCCACCCCGAGAAGAAGGCCTATTTCCAGACCCTGGTCGAGGGGCAGCTCTCCCGGCGGGTCCGTCTGCCCATCCGCCTGCTGCTGCCCACGGGCACTTACCACGTCAACGGCCGGGCCCTCGAGGTCGTGGCCGGGCAAGAGACGCGGGTCGAGGTGCCCTTCTTCGACATCGCCGTGGCCTTCGGGCGCCGTCACGCCCCGCGCGGTCCCGAGGCGGCCCAGCGTCTGGAGCGTGAGCTCGGCTGCCACGAGCTGCGGGTCGTCGACCTCACCGACAAGGAGCGCAGCGGGAACGGGATCACCGATCTGGCAAAGCGGGAGCCTTCGCTGCTCGTCACCCTCGGCCGCGAGGCCGCGCAGCGGGCCTTCCAGGATCTGCGCAGCATCCCGCTGCTGGCCCTCGACCTCGAGGAGGCCGAGGGGAGCCGCATCGTGCGGCGCCATGGGGCAGCGACCGCGGTCTGGAACGACCTCCCGCGCGGCCGGCTGTTCGCGATGGCCAAAGGGCTGATGCCGGGCATCGACCGGATCGGCGTGCTGCTCAACCGGGACCGCTCCTGGGCGGTCTACGAGGCCGCGCTGTCGGATCGGCCCCCCGGGATCCGCTTCGTCCCCGAGCTGGTCGTGAGCAAGCAAGGACTGGCCGAGCACCTGCGGTCCCTGCGGCCCATGGTCGACGCGCTCTGGCTGCTGCCGGACCCCCAGGTCTTCGACGCGGCCACCATCCGCACGGTGGCCAACTGGGGCTACCTGAACAACGTGCCCGTGCTGGCGGAGCGAGTCGAGCTCGTCCACGAGGGTGTCATGCTCGCGGCCGAGGTGCGCTGGGACGACGTCGCCCGGCTCGGCCTGGAGCAGGCCCGGCTCCTCCTCTGGAAGGAGCGCTCGCCGGGCAGCGTCCCGCCGCTACGAGTGGACGAGCCCTCCTGGGGAGTGAGCACGGTGATCTTCCGTCACCTCGGCACCACCATGTCCGCCGAGCTCACAGAGAAGGCCGCGGTCAAGGCCGAGACCCTGCCGCAGGAAGGCGGCCCGAAGCGCTGACGAGTGACGCGCGGCAGTTGGGCGCTGACCAGGGGCAGGGGGGGCGGACTCAGCCCCGATGGCGGAACCCGCCGATGCGGCTGATGGAGCCGATGCCGGCCGAGGGCAGGGGCTCCGCGGGCGTCTTGCGCTCGTCCGGGTCGGCCCGCTGCGTCGAGAGCAACACCAGATAGGACGGGACCACGAGCCGCTCCGGCAGCGGCCCCAGGTTCCGGGGGGCGAGGCCGCGGGGCAGCGTGGGCGCGGCGGTGGCGCCGCCCTTGAGCCGCGCCCGCAGCATCCCGGCTGCCGGCGGCGGCGTGGTCGCTCCCCCGCCGGTCGGGGGCGACTGCACGGCGGGCAGCTCCGGCTCGCTCCCGGGCAGGCTCTGGACCGTGATGGTCCGGTCGGCGGGGAGCCCGACCTCGTCCTCGAGCGCCCCGGTCGCGCGCTGCCCCGGGGGCTGCTCCCCTTCGGGCTCCGCCTCGTCGGCGGTGGGGTCGACCGGCGTCGGCCCGCCGCCCAGGCGACTCATCAGGCTGGCCATGGAGATCCGGGCCGCGCCGCCCGGGCTCACGGGCGGGGGCGTGTCCGCGCGCTCCTCGACCGGGGTCTCCTCCTCCGCGTCCGGCAGCAGGGCGGCCTCGGCCTGGGGCGGGGCGGCCTCGGCCGGGGGCGGGGCGACCTCGGCCGGCGGCGGCCCGGTCTCGGCCGGTGAGGATGCGGGCAGCTCGGGGAACGACTCCTCGGTGGCGTCCAGCGAGAGGTTCTTCGCCCGCGAGACCTTCAGCCGCTTGGGCTGGAGCGGGATCGCCGCGCCGGTCTGGCAGGCGATGAGGTGGTAGCCGAAATCCCGGGCGTCCTCGAAGCGATCCTCGGGGTACTTCGCGAGCGCCTTCAGGATCGTGGCGCTGAGGTACCACGGGATCTCCGGCTGCAGCGTGGAGGGGGGCTGGGGCTCGTCGAGGAGGTGTCCGCGGACGACGGCGTAGAGGTTGTCCCCGCCGAAGGGGAGGTAGCCGGTCGCGGTCTCGTACAAGAGGATGCCGACCGCGTACAGGTCGGTCCGGTCGCCGACGTCGAGGACCTTGTGGTGCTGCTCGGGGGTCAGGTAGTAGGTCTGGTTGAGGTCGGGCTCGAGCACGTTGAAGCCCGGTCGCGGGTTGCCCTTGTCGAAGAAGGGGCCGATCCCGAAATCGAGGACCTTGACCCGGTCCTCCTCGCCGGCCCGGCTGATCATGATCTTGTTGGGATTGAGCGCGAAGTGCAGCACTCCGGCGCTGTGCGCGTGGCCGAGGGCCGCGAGCACCTGTCGGAACAGCAGGTACAGGCGAGGCAGGGGCAGCGATCCCCCGCGATAGTCCATCTCCTGCAGCAGGGTATGGCCGCGGACCAGCTCCTGGACGATGATCCGCTTCCCCCGGTCTTCGAAGATCTCCTGGAGCTGCGCGATGTGCCGGTGCTTGAGGGCTTTGAGCTTCGGAGCTTCGTCGAGCAGCAGGTTCCAGTACGCCTCGTCGGCCTCGAGCTCCGGGCGGAGCAGCTTGAGGGCATAGCGCCGCCCCGTCCGGCTGTCGTTGGCCCGGTAGTTCATGCCCAGGGTACCCTGGCCGAGCTCTTCCTCGATGACGTAGGGGCCGAAGGTTTCTCCGATCATGGCTCCAATTCCCGCCGCAGGTCGGCTCCGGCAGAGACGGTGCGTGCGCGGTGTCGCGGCCGGGTCTGAACCGGCCGGGGATCCACTGGAGCGTAACGGGCGCGAGGCGGGGTTGTCAACCGGCGGCCGGCCGGAGACCGGGAGGAGAGGGCCGTCAGCCCTTGGTCTGGGCTAGTTGCTGGCGGAGCTGCTCGACCACGGCGGAGGAGTCCCGGAGCCGGCTGGAGAGCACCTGGAGGAAGTTCCAGAGGATCTTGCTGGAGAGCAGGGGATCGCTGCGCAAGAGCTCGTAGAAGGGATCCCGGCGGATGACCCGGGCCTGCACCGGCGTGGTGGCCTCGACGGAGGCGGAGCGGGGCGACTGGTCGACGAGGGCCATCTCGCCGAAGTGGTCTCCCCGACCGAGCATGGCCACCTGCTCGCGCCCCTTGCGCACGCGGGCCTGGCCCTTCATCAGGATGTACAGCGCGTCGCCGGGCTCCCCCTCCTGCAGGATCGTCGCACCCGGCGGGTACGTCCGGGGCTCGGTGATGTTGAAGATCTGGATCAGCTCCTTGTAGGTGAGGTGCTTCAGCAGCGAGATGGACCCGAGGGTGTCCATGCGGAGCTGGTGCTGGTGCGCCTCGGTCCCGGTGTCCCGATCCGCCGTGGGCGCCTGGATCTCGACCACCAGGGCGGTGACGTTGTCCTTGCCGCCCTGCTCGTTGGCGTGGTGGACCAGCCGCGCCGGAGCCCCGGCCAGGGGGCCCTGGGAGAGCAGCCGGCTGAGCACTCCCGGGTCTTCGAGGTATTCGCTCAGCCCGTCGGTGCAGAGCACGAACTGATCGCCGGGCACGACCTCGAGGTCCACCGTATCGACCTCCACCGTGGACTGGGTGCCCACGGCCCGGGAGAGGCTGTGCTTGTACGGCATCTTCTTGACCGCCTCCGGATCGAGGCGGTTGCGGCGGAGCAGCTCCGCGAGCACGGTGTGGTCCTCCGTGAGGAGGTGGAGCTGCGTGCCGCGCTGCAGGTAGATGCGGCTGTCGCCGACGTGGGCGAGGTAGGCCCGCTGGCCGCGTACGAGGATCAGGGAGCTGGTGGTGCCCATGCCGCGCAGCTTCGGGTTGGCGGAGGCCAGACCGAAGACGAGGCTGCACGCGGATTGCACGGCCAGCTCGAGCTGGTGCAGGGTCCGCTGCCGCAAGGCGGATGGCGGCTCCCGGCCGGCCAGGTCGAGCTCCTCCAGCTCGAGTCGGTGCTCGACCAGGTAGCGGTGGATCTCCTTGAGGGCCTCGGAGCTGGCGGTCTCACCAGCGGCGTGGCCGCCCATACCGTCGCCGACGATGAAGAGCCCGAGGCCGACGTCGGCGAGGAAGCCATCCTCGTTGTTCTGGCGGACCCGTCCCGGGTCGCTCGCGGCCCAGGCCAGCAGCGGAGGTGCGGTCATCGAGACTCCCTGGAGGTCAGCGGGGTGCCTGCCGGACGGCGTCGGCGCGCCCGTCCCGGTCCTCGTCCGTCATGATCCGGTCGAGGACGCCACGGTCGTACTGCTCCCAGACGTCGATCCGGCCGTCGTTGTCGGTGTCGCGCTCGAGCCGGAGGAGGACTCCGTCCTCGTAGAACTTGACGATGTCGGGGGGGCCGTCGAACTCGGCGTTGACCTCCCGGCGCTGGACCTGCCCTTTGTCGTAGTAGGTCACCACGTCGATGCGGCCGTCGAAGGTGACGTCCATCTCGTCCTTCGTGAGCTGGCCATCGGGATCGTAGTACTGCCAGACGTCGACCTTGTGGTCGAAGTTGACGTCGATCTCCTTGCGGACCAGCAGCAGCTTGCCGCTGCTCCCTTCGCCCTGCTGCTGGAAGACCTTCCAGACGTCCGGCAGGTCGTCGCCGTTGAGATCGTAGCGCTTCAGCAGCAGCCCGCGGTCGTCGAAGCGCGACGTGTCCCGCAGGGCGTCGCCGCCCGTGGGCGCTCGCGGCGCGACCCGCGGCTGCGGCGTGGCGCAGCCGCTCCCCAGCAGCGCGAGGAAGAGGGCGAGGCAGAGAGATCGTGTCGGCTCCATACCGTTGACTATCGGCCGGGGCCCGGCGGCTGTCAAGCCGGCGGACCGCGTCCCCGGACGGTCTCCGCCCGCGCGGGCCCGGACGTCGGGCCCGCTTCCGCACGCGCCGGGTGCCGATATTTGACCCTACGCCGCTGGTCATCTATCGTGAGGCCGTACCTTGCAGCAGGGCTTGGGATGCGCAAGAAGATCTCCACCACGGTCTACATCACGCCGGAGCAGAACGAGAGCCTGAAGCTCCTGAGCAAGAAGACCCGGGTCCCCGTGGCCGAGTACATCCGGGAGGCCATCGACCTCCTGCTGATCAAGTACTCTCGTCATATCCCGGGCTACCAGCCGGTACTTCCGTTGGATCCCGGCGAGTACCCGCGCACCGATGACGAGGGGGAGCCGTGAGGGGCGCTGGACGGGAGCCCTTCTTTCCCGTGCGCGGGGGATGATTTTCTGCTAGAAGACGGTTGACCTGGGGGCCCCCGCCAGGGCGCCCCGTGGCGGGGCCGGCAGGGGACGACGCGCCCGCCGCGGCCGCGGTTCCGGGAAAGTCAGGGGAACACCAGCACGACATGGCCCATCCGCAGCAGCTCATCCGCAACTTCTCGATCATCGCGCACATCGATCACGGCAAGTCGACCCTCGCCGATCGGTTCCTGCAGCTCACCGGGACCGTCAGCGACCGGGAGATGCGAGAGCAGTTCCTGGACCGCATGGACCTGGAACGGGAGCGGGGCATCACGATCAAGGCCCAGACCGTGCGCATCCACTACCGGGCGCGGGACGGCCAGACCTATCAGCTCAACCTGATCGACACCCCCGGGCACGTCGACTTCTCCTACGAAGTCTCCCGCTCCCTGTACGCCTGCGAGGGAGCGCTGCTCGTCGTCGATGCGTCCCAGGGCGTCCAGGCCCAGACCGTGGCCAACGTCTACCTCGCGCTCGAGCACGACCTGGAGATCATTCCCGTCCTGAACAAGGTCGACCTGCCGAGCGCCGAGCCCGAGCGGGTGCGCCAGGAGATCGAGGACGTCATCGGCCTGGACACCAGCGGCATCCTGCAGGTCTCGGCGAAGACCGGCGAGGGGCTCACCGAGCTCTGCGAGCGGATCGTCCAGCAGATCCCCCCGCCGCGGGGGAGCGCCGAGCGCCCCCTGCGCTGCCTGATCACCGACTCCTGGTACGACTCCTACCGGGGGATCGTCTCGATGATCCGCGTCGTCGAGGGCACCATCCGGCCCCGTCAGAAGGTCCGCTTCATGGCCTCCCGGCAGGACTACGAGGTCCAGGAGGTCGGCGTGTTCAGCCCGGGGGCGGTGCCGTTGCCGGAGCTGAGCGCCGGGGAGGTGGGCTTCCTCATCGCCGGCGTCAAGGAGCTGGCCCACAGCCGGGTCGGCGACACGGTCACCGAGACCCTGCGCCCGGCCGAGGAGCCCCTGCCCGGCTTCGTCCAGGCCAAGCAGATGGTCTTCTCCGGCGTCTTCCCCACCGACACCGGCGACTACGAGGAGCTCCGGGACGCGCTGGAGAAGCTCCGGCTCAACGACTCCTCCTTCACCTACCAGCCCGAGACCTCCGAGGCGCTCGGCTTCGGCTTCCGGTGCGGCTTCCTCGGGCTGCTGCACATGGAGATCATCCAGGAGCGGCTGGAGCGCGAGTACGACCTCGACCTCATCACCACTCCGCCCTCGGTGCGCTACCGGCTCACCCTCGCCAAGACGGACGAGGTCCGGGAGATCACCAACCCCTCCCAGATGCCCATGGACGGCTCGGTCACGCTCGTCGAAGAGCCGATGTACAAGGCCACCATCCACGTGCAGCCCGAGTTCGTCGGCGCGGTGCTCAAGCTCTGCGAGGAGCGGCGCGGCGAGCAGATCGAGATGCGCTATGCCGGCGCGAACCGGGTGATCATCGTCTACAAGCTGCCGATCAACGAGGTCGTCTTCGATTTCCACGACCGGCTCAAGGCGGTGAGCAAGGGCTACGCCTCTCTCGACTACGAGTTCGTCGGCTACGAGCCGGGCGACCTGATCCGGCTCGATATCCTCGTCAACGGCGACATCGTCGATGCGCTGTCGGTGATCGTGCACCGGGACGTCAGCTACAAGCGGGGGCTCGCCCTCTGCCAGAAGCTCAAGGAGCTGATCCCCCGGCAGATGTTCGAGGTGGCGATCCAGGCGGCGGTGGGCAGCCGGGTCGTCGCGCGCACCAACGTGAAGTCCTTCCGCAAGGACGTCACGGCCAAGTGCTACGGCGGCGACATCACCCGCAAGCGCAAGCTCCTGGAGAAGCAGAAGAAGGGCCGCAAGCGCATGAAGCAGATGGGGAACGTCGAGATCCCCCAGGAGGCCTTCCACGCGATCCTCCAGATCGAGAAATAGGGGCGGGATCGTCCCCGGGGGCCGGTCCGATCGGTCCCGGTCCGTCGGTGACGCTGGACCGGGGGAGAGTGGAGATGGGTGGTGAGTGAAGAGAAGGTGACGCGATCCTTCCTGCGGGAAGCGAAGGCCTACGGCAAGGAGGTGCGCAGCCTGCTCCGGCGTGGGCGCAAGCGGCTGGCCCCCAAGCCGCTGCAGAAGATCGAGCTCGGCCTCGAGGAGCTGGACGCGGCCTTGCTCGCCCGGGACGGCGAGCGGCTCTCTCGGGCCATGGACGAGCTCGGGCTGCTCGTCGACGCCAACCTCGCCTTCGCCCGCAAGTCGAGCCTGCGCGAGTACGCCGAGTCCATCGGCCTGGCCGTGGCCATCGCTCTCCTGCTGCGCTTCTTCGTCGTCGAGGCCTTCAAGATCCCCTCGGGCTCCATGGTCCCGACCTTGCTCGTCGGCGATCACATCTTCGTCAACAAGTTCATCTACGGGCTGCGCGTGCCCTTGACGGAGAAGTGGCTCTTCCACTGGCAGGAGCCGAAGCGGGGGGACGTGATCGTGTTCATGTACCCGCAGGATCGGAGCAAGGATTTCATCAAGCGCGTGGTCGGTCTGCCCGGCGACACGGTCGAGATCCGCAACGGCGAGCTGCTCGTGACGAACGCCCAGGGCCAGCGAGTCCCCATCGAGGTCGTGACCACCGCGACCGACTTCCTCTACGAAGAGGAGCTGGAGGGGCAGCGGCTGGCGATCCCCTGTCTGCAGGTCGAGGAGAGCCTCGACGGCACGAAGTACCAGGCCCTGTACCGCAAGGACGATCGGGGGATGCGTGCCTTCGGGCCGATCACGGTGCAGCCCGGTCACGTCTTCGTGATGGGCGACAATCGTGACAACTCTCACGATTCGCGCTACTGGGGGCAGGTGCCGCAGGACCTGATCAAGGGCAAGGCGCTGGTGATCTGGTACAGTGGCGTGAAATGGACGAGGATCGGCAAGCTCGTCGACTGAGCCGGCGCAGGAGGAAGGCAGGATGGCATCGGACAAGAGCCGCAATTACTTCGTCGACCTCCTGGTGATCCTCGTCCTCGTCGCGCTGGGCTTCGCGGCCTACAAGTTCGCGCCGCTGCACTACAGCCACTGGAAGCTCAAGGGCGAGGTCCGGGATTACATCGTCACGACGGAGCGCCAGACCACCACCACCGAGATCAACAACACGGTCCGCAAGATCCTGGAGAAGTACGACGTCCAGGTCGCGGACGAGGACCTCGTGGTGAAGAGCGACACGCAGCTCAAGGAGGTGCGGCTCCGCTACGTGCGCACCGTCGGGTTCCCGCTGACCAGCAAGCAGGTGACGGTGGATTTCACGTTGGACGACCGCAAGGATTTCAACTTCGATTGACCGGCGAGCCGCTACTTGCTCGCTGGTGGATTGTCCGAGGAGATCGAGATGTCCAGGTATCCGACCACGCCCGCGGGTCTGGAAGCGATGCGCGCCGAGCTGCGACGCCTGCGTGAGGTCGAGCGCCCGAAGGTCGTCAACGAGGTGGAGGTCGCCCGGGAGCACGGCGATCTCTCGGAGAACGCCGAGTACCACGCCGCCAAGGAGAAGCTCGGCTTCATCGAGGGGCAGATCCGCTTCATCGAGGACAAGCTGTCCCGTGTGGAGGTGATCGACCCCCGCACCCTGAAGGGCACCCGGGTCGTCTTCGGCGCCCGGGTGACCTACGAGGACGTGGATTCGGGAGAGTCCCGCACCTACCAGATCGTCGGGGCGGACGAGTCGGACCCGAAGCAGGGGCGGATCTCCATCGAGTCCCCCATCGCCCGGGCGCTCATCGGCAAGGAGGAGGGGGACGAGGTGATCCTCCGCACTCCCTCCGGCGCCCGCACCGTGGAGATCACCGAGGTCCGATTCTCCTGAGGGTCTGCCGGCGAGGCCGGGCTGCTGCCTGGCCCGGGCGCGGAGGAGCCATGAGCACGTTCCTGCCCCCGGTCCCGCGCTCCTCGCGCCGCTGCTGCCCGGGCTGGCGAGCCTGGCGGGGGCTGCTGCTCGGTCTGGCGCTCCCCCTCTTGGGGTGTGGGCCCGCGTTCACCGGGCTCCCCGAGGAGGGCCCCCTCGTCGAGGGCTCGGGGCCGGGCTTCGACCCCCTGCGGGCCACGCTCGAGCCCGGCGAGGACCGGGGCTCCCTGCAGCGGCAGGAGGTCGACGAGGTGCTCCGCCTGGGGCCCCAGGCCTTCCTCGCCCAGGTCCGGGTCACCCCGGCCAGCCTGGAGGGGCGCTTCGTCGGCTTTCGCCTCGAGGAACTCTTCCCCGGCGATCCCCGCTTCGCGGGCCTCGACCTCCATCCCGGCGACGTCATCACCCGCGTCAACGGGCGGCCCATCGAGTCGCCCGATCAGTTCCTCGGCCTCTGGGAGTCGCTGAAGACCAGCCCCAGCCTGGCGGTCGAGTACCTGCGGGGGGGGATGGTGCGGGTGCTGCGCTGGCAGATCGTCGACGACCGGGTCCTGCAGCCGACCTTGGTGCCCTGAGCCAGGCCCGGCTCAGCGCGGCAGCCGCTCCACCTCGACCTGGCTGCGGCGCACGCAGTCCTCGATGGCCAGGCCGCCGAAGTAGTTCCCCGTGACGAGCAGCGGCAGGCCCGCGAGCGCCTGGTCCAGCTCCTGCACCCGCCGCGCGTGGTCGCGGGTGGGGGAGGGGAGCAGCACCTGGTGCTCGACCTTCGCCAGCACGGCCTCGGGCCCGGGCAGGCCGAGCAGCTCGATGGCCTGGCCGAGCCGCTGCGCGACCGGGGTCTCGGGCTTGAAGTGTACGGTGAAGGCCCGCAGGGTCGGGTGGTCGACCGGGTCCCGGGTCACCACGGAGTAGAACGAGCCGTCCACCGGGATGAACCCGGCGGCGAGGGGGAGCTTCACCGCGTCCTTGCGGACGACGATCCCGAGGGCCTCGACCTGCACCGTGCGGATCGCGGCCAGGGGCCGCTGGACCTCGGGGAAGTCCGCCGCGCTCAGCCGCGCGGCGACGGACGGGGGCACCGCCAGGGCCGCGCCGGGGGCCGTCAGCTCCTCTCCCGCCGTGGTCTGCACGGCGATCCCCACCCCGTCCGGGCAGACGCGGCTCACCTCGACCTCCGTCCGCAAGGTGACGGCCGGGTGGTCGAGCAGCCGCTCCACCAGGGTCTGCAGCCCGCCCTCCACGGTGAAGCTGCGGGGGGCGTCCTTGCGGCGCGGCCGCTTCTTGAAGAGCATGGACGCGGGGAACTCGTCCGCCCGCTGGGAGGGGACCGCAGCAAACAGGGGACCAAAGACCCGGTCATAGTTCTTTGGTCCCACGAGGCCGGAGTAGTACTCCTGGACCGTCTTCCCTTCCTTGGACGACGTGAAGAGCCGCCAGGCCGAGCCGAGGGCCTCCAGGACGGAGAGCTGGCCGAAGATCGACGCCACCCGGCCCTCGACGAGCAGCCGCCAGGGGGCCTTCTGGCGCGGCAACAAGGGCAGGCTCGCGGGTGGCCCGGCCAGGTCGAGCAGCGTGGAGTACGAGTTGTAGCAGGTGTGCGCGCCCAGCTCGAACCAGAAGCCGTCCGGCAGGCGATGGCTCTGCAGGCAGCCGCCGGGGGCCGCCAGGGCCTCGAGCACCAGCACCCGCTTTCCCCGCGAGGCGGCCAGCCGGGCCAGGCTGGCGCCAGCGACCCCCGCGCCCACGATCACCAGGTCGAAGCGTTCCATGAGGCCAGTCCTCCTCTTCCGGGGCCACCATAGCATCCTCTGGCTCGTGGACAAGGTCTTCGCCCACCTCCGGGGTGCGATCCCGCGGCTTCGCACCGGGCCCGGGCCACGGCCGGCCGACCCCCTGCCCACCGGCCCGGGGACCGTTCTCCCTTGATCTGGTGCGGTCGGCTCTCTAGATTGACCCATGGGTCAGTAACGCGCCCGGGGCGCAGGGGGAGGATCTCCGTGGCCAGACCAGCAGATGGCACCGCCCGCGCGGCGCTCCTCGCCAGCGCCCGGGAGCAGTTCGCCCGCCATGGCTACGACGAGGCCCGGGTCGAGGAGATCGCCCGGGGCGCCGGACTCGCCAAAGGCTCGTTCTATCTGCACTTTCCCTCGAAGGAGGCCTGCTTCCTGGAGCTCGTGCACCAGCTCTTCGCCACCATCGACCTCCTGCTCGCCGACTCGGCCCGGCGCTTCGGTCGACTCATCGGGCAGTTGCTCGCCGAGCCGCCCGCCCTGGCGACCTTCGGCGCGACCCTGCGGGCGGAGCGGATCGCCGAGCACCGGCAGTTGCTCCAGCTCATCTGGGACTGGCGCGACGTCGTCGGGCTGCTCGTCAACGGCGGCACCGGGGCGCGTTTCGGCTACCTCGTGGAGGGGATGGCGCAGCGCATCATGGAAACCGAGGGCCGGACGATCCGGCTGCAGCAGCAGTGCGGCCTGCTGCGGGACGACGTGGAGCCCATCGTGTTCTTGCGCCTCGTCTCCGGCGGCTTTCTGGGCCTCGCCCAGGAGTTGCTCCTCCTGCGCGAGCCACCGGATCTCGACCGCTGGGCCGCGTCCCTGGCCGATCTGCTCGCCGGCGGGATGGATGGGCCGGGGCCCGCGCGGCTCGAGCTGCTGCGTCCGCTCGTCGCATCGGCCGCACCTCGGGGGGCCGCCCCCTCCGCGCCCCCGCGTCGCCCGATGGCCCCGCCTCCCGCCCCGACCGTCGGGGCCGGGGCCCGCGGCGCCGCCTCCGTGCTCCCCCTGCTGGCCCTCCTGCTGGCCGGCGCCTCCGGGCTTCCCGGCTGCAGCTCCGAGGCCCAGTCCCACCAGGTGCCCGACAAGGGGGCACCCACCGCTCCGGCGCTGGCCGCGCCGGTCCCGGTCCTCGCCCGGACGCCGCTTCCCGAGGCCCACCGCCCCTCCTTCGCGGTCTCCGGCACCCTGCGTCCGGCCGCGGACGTGCCCCTCGGCTTCAAGGTCGGCGGCACCCTGAGCCGCGTCCTCGTGGAGCGCGGCCAGGTCGTGGAGCGAGGCCAGGCCCTGCTCCAGCTCGACCCCGGTGACCACGCCGCGACCCTCGCCCAGGCGGCCGCCGCGGTGGCCGCGGCCCAGTCCCAGGAGGCCCTGGCCGCGGATGCGGCCACCCGGGTCGAGCGGCTGGTGGCGAGCGGCACGGTCAGCGAGCAGCAGGCCATGCAGGCCCGGCTCCAGTTGCAGGCCGCCCGCGCCCAGCTCGCCCAGGCCCGCGCCGCCCACCAGGCCGCCAACCTCGCCTCGAGCTACACCACCTTGCGCGCCCCCTTCAAGGGCACCGTCCTCGGCGCGCCCGACGCGCCGGGGATCGTCGTCGGCCCGGGCACGCCCTTGATCCAGCTCGCCGATCTGTCCTGCCTCCGGCTCTCGACCACCCTGCCCCCCGAGGCCGCCGGGCGTGTCGCGGTCGGCAGCCCGGTGGCCTTGACCGGCCGGGGTGGTCAGCAGGCCCAGGCCACCGTGGTCCGGCTGCTGCCGGCCTTCGATCCGCGCACCCACCGGCTGCCCGTCGAGGCCGAGCTGTGCGAGGCGGCCGCCGCGGGCTGGGCCAATGCGTTCGTCGAGGCGGTCTTCGTCGGCGGGACCACGACCCCTGCCTGGCGGATCCCCGTGACCGCCCTCCTCCGGGAGGGGGAGCAGGGGGTCTTCGTGGTCGGTGCGGACGGCCGCGCCGTCTGGCGCCCCGCGTCGATCCTCGCCCGCGGCGGCGGGACCGTGCTCGTCGCCGGGCTCGCCGACGGGGAGCGGGTCGTCGATCTGCCTCCACCGGATCTGCGCACCGGCGATCTCCTCCGACTCCTGGAGTCGACCGCTCCCGCCGGGGCGCCCGCTCCATGAAGCTCTCCGACGTCGCGATCCGGCGACCGGTCTTCACCGCGATGCTCGCCCTCTCCCTGATCGTCCTCGGGGTGCTCAGCTTCGGCCGGCTGGGCACGGAGCTCTTCCCGGACGTCAACTTCCCCTTCGTCTCCATCACCACGGTCTTCCCGGGCGCCGGGCCGGTGGACGTCGAGCAGCAGCTCACCAAGCCCCTCGAAGACGCGGTCGCCGGGATCAGCGGGATCCGCCAGCTCCGCAGCTTCTCGCGGGAGAACGTCTCGGTGGTGCTGGTGCAGTTCGCCCTGAGCGTGGACCTCGACGGGGTGACCCAGGAAGTGCGCGAGCGGGTGGGCGCGGTGCGCCGCAACCTCCCCCAGGCCATCGAGGAGCCGCGGGTCGCCCGCTTCGACATGAACGCGCAGCCGGTGCTGGTCTACACCGCGACCGCGCAGGCGCCCCTCGAGCGCGTCCGGCAGCTCGCCGAGGACCACCTCCAGGCCGAGCTGGAGCAGATCGACGGCGTCGCCCTGGTCCGGGTCGAGGGCGGGCGGGAGCGGGAGCTGCGAGTGCTGCTGCGCCAGGAGGCGCTGGAGGCCCTCTACCTGCCGGCCGCGGCGGTCTACGAGGCCCTGCTGCGGGAGAACGTCAACGTCCCCACGGGCTCCATGCGCGAGGGCCCCCTCGAGATCAGCGTGCGCGCCGACGCCCAGCTCCGCAGCGCGGAGGAGGCCCGACAGCTCGTCGTCCACCGGACCGCGGCCGGCGTGCCGGTGCTGCTGGGGGACATCGCCGAGGTCGTGGACGGCTTCAAGGAGCAACGCCTGCTGGTGCGGGCCGATGGTCGGGAGGCGGTGTCCATCGAGGTGGTGCGGCGCTCGGGTGCGAACACCCTGGCCGTCGCCGAGGCGGCCAAGAAGAAGATGCAGCGGATCCTGCCGACGATGCCCGACGGCTTCACGGCCCGACTCCTCGTGGACGGCTCCGAGATGGTCGTCGAGAACGCCGAGGAGATGGAGACCGCGATCGTCTTCGGCGGGCTGATGGCCATCGCGGTGATCCTGCTCTTCCTGCTCGACTGGCGTGGTACCTTGATCTCGTCTCTGGCCTTGCCGACCTCGGTGATTGGTACCTTCGCCCTCATGTACGCCCTCGGCTTCTCCATCAACATCATGACGCTCATCGCCTTGAGCATGGCCATCGGCCTGCTCATCGACGACTCGGTGGTGATCCGCGAGGCCATCACCCACCGCCTCGAGGCGGGCGACGACCCCTTCACCGCGGCCCGGCGGGGCGCGGCCGAGGTCGGGCTGGCGGTGATGGCGACCACCTTCACGATCTGCGCGGTCTTCCTCCCCGTCGCGTTCATGCAGGGGATGGTGGGGCAGTTCTTCCGCCAGTTCGGCCTGACCATCGCCGGGGCGGTGCTGCTGTCCCTGTTCATCGCCCTGACCCTCGACCCCATGCTCAGCGCCCGGTTCTCCCTCAGCCGCCGCCCCGGGCA
The DNA here is from genome assembly GCA_034005005.1 of Myxococcota bacterium. GTDB lineage: Bacteria > Myxococcota_A > JAVEVO01 > JAVEVO01 > JAVEVO01 > JAVEVO01. The sequence continues at coordinate 17,285 of JAVEVO010000040.1, read as the reverse complement.
GCGGCGGCATCCCCTCGTCGCGGCGCTCGAGAGGCTCCACGGCGCGGTGGAGCGCGCCTACGCCCGGCTGCTCGGAGTGTCCCTGCGGCACAAGCCCCTGACCCTGCTGGTGGCCGTCGTCTCCTTCGCGGCCTCGGGCCTGCTGGCCTGGGGGCTCGGCTTCGAGTTCATCCCCGCGGAGGACCGGGGGCAGTTCCTCGTCAACCTCAACCTCCCCGCGGGCACCTCTCTCGAGGAGACCGCCCGGCGGAGCCTGGTCGCGGAGCGCCAGCTCCTGCAGCTCCCCGAGATCGTCGCGGTCCACGCCACCGTCGGGACGAACAACCAACCCCGCAGCGTGCGCTATCGGGTCAAGACCACCCCCCGGCAGGCGCGGCGGGTCTCCCTGGGGAGCATCAAGGATGCGACCCGGCCGGTCTTCGCGGCCATCCCCCAGGCCCGCTTCGCGATCTCCGACCTGCCCTTCATCGAGGGCACCGGCGACTGGCCGCCGATCGTCATGGAGATCCGCGGCCCGGACCTCGACCAGCTCCGGCGGCACGCGGAGACCATCGCCGGGGTCCTCGAGTCCATCCCGGGGCTGATCGACGTCGACATCAAGGACTCCCCTGGCCTACCCGAGATCGCGCTCGAGGTGGACCGGGCCCGGGCCCGCGAGCACGGGTTGACGGCCAGCGACATCGCGATCCAGAGCCGGATCGCCCTGCAGGGCGAGGTCGCGGGCCAGTTGCTCACCGGCTCCGAGGAGGACGTCGACGTGCGGGTCTCCCTCGCGGAGGACTTCCGCCGGGCGCCCGAGCGGCTCGGCGCCCTGCAGATCTACTCGGCCCAGGGCCCCGTGCGCCTCGACGACGTCGCCACCTTGCAGGTGCGCAGCACCCCGGCCGAGATCACCCGGGAGGGGCGGCAGCGGGCGATCTCGGTCTGGGCCTACAACGAGGGGCGTGCCCTCGGCAAGTGCGTGGCCGACATCCACGCGGCGCTGGACCCCATCGACTGGGGCGCGGGCTACAGCCTGGTCTACGAGGGGATGCAGAAGGAGATGGCCGATTCTAATGAGGATTTCGCGCTGGCCATCGTGCTCGCCTTCATCTTCATCTTCATGGTGCTGGCGTCCCAGTTCGAGTCCCTGGTCCACCCCTTCACCATCGTCCTGGCCCTACCCCTGGCCTTCGTCGGCGCCTTGCTCGCTCTGGTGGTCATCGGCAGCCCGATCTCCATCACGGCCAACATCGGCCTGATCCTGCTGCTCGGGCTGTCGACCAAGAACGGGATCCTGCTCGTGGACGGCGCCTTGCAGCGCATGCGCACCGAGGGCCTCGACGCGACCCGGGCGATGCTCCTCGCGGGGCCGCGCCGCCTGCGGCCCATCCTGATGACCTCCTCGGCGATGCTCCTCGGCATGCTGCCCGCGGTCTTCTTCGAGGGGGGCGGCTCGGAGTTCCGCCGGCCCATGGCGGTGGCGGTCCTCGGGGGGGTGATCAGCAACACCCTGCTGACCCTCGTCATCGTGCCGGTGGTCTTCGTCGGCCTGGACCGCGCCGGCCGCCTCGGGCGCCGCCTGCTGACCCGGATCGCGCCGGCCACCGCGACCTCCGACGGGCCGCCTCCTCCGCCGGCGACCTGAGGCCCCGCATGATCCCTTGCCGTCGTCGGCCAGGTGTGCTTGATTGCGCCGCCGACAGGAGGTCGCGTGATGCAAGGATTCCAGAAGCAGTATCTCCGGGGGCTGGCGCACGCCAGCAAGCCCCTGGTCCAGGTGGGACAGGCCGGCCTGACCGACGGCGTGGTGGCCGCGGTCGTCCAGGCCCTGCTCGATCACGAGCTGATCAAGGTGCGGCTGCTCGCACCGGACGACAAGCAGGCCATGGCGGCCGAGCTCGCGACGCGCTGCGCGGCCGAGCTGGTCGGCCTCGTCGGGCACACGGTGATCCTCTACAAGGCCCACCCGGACGAGCCGCAGATCCGCCTGCCGAGCAAGAAGGGCGCCAAGGGGTACGTCTCCGCAGGTCAGTAGCCGGGAGCGCGTCTCTGGCCAGGGGGGCCGGCCGACGGTCCGGGGGGGCTCAGGGGGCGGTCGGCGCCGCCGGCTCGGGGGCGGGGGCCGCGGGCGCCTGAGGCTCGGGGGCGGGGGCCGCGGGCGCCGCCGGCTCGGGGGCGGGGGCCTGAGGCTCGGGGGCCGGGGCCGCGGGGGCCTGAGGCTCGGGGGCCGGGGCCGCGGCAGGCGCCTGGAGGGTGCGGGCCGCGAGCTGCCCCTGCCGCGCATAGTCGATGCTCTCCGCGAGGATGCGCGCCGTCTCCTGGGGCGCGTGGAAGCCCATGGAGTTCTCCGAGGAGACGAAGTCCAGGCGCCACTGGGCCTTGCGCTGCAGGGCCCGGGCCGCGACGAGCTGCTCGTCGGTGGCGCCGGCCTGGCGGGCGAGGACCAGGGCGTCGAGGAGATCGATCTCCGCGGCCGCGGCTCGCTCCAGGAGGGCGAAGGTCCTGGTCTGGATGCCGCCGACGCGCTCCTGGATCTCGGCCTCGGGGATGGCGTGGCAGGGCTGGCAGGCCCGGTTGACGTTGAGCAGCGGGCTGCGCACCCAGTGGTCGGAGACCTTGCTCGCGCCAATCCGGACGTAGGGCATGTGGCAGTCTGCGCAGGCGACGCCCGCCCGGGCGTGGACCCCCTGGGAGTAGGTCTCGAACTCGGGGTGCTGGGCCTTGAGGATCGGGGCCCCCGTCTCCGCGTGGGTGTAGTCGGTGTAGCCGGCCTCGTCGTAGTAGGCCTCGATCTCCTCGACCTTCAGGCCCTTGTGCCAGGGGTAGACCAGCAGCTTCTGCTCGCCCTGGAAGTAGTACTCGACGTGGCACTGCGCGCAGACGTAGGTCCGCAGCTCCTGGCGGGTCGCGTCCCGGTTGACGTCGTAGTCCGTGACCCCCGCTGCAGCCTTCAGTGCCTTGATTCCATTGAGGAACCCCGGTCGCGTCACGCGGATCGCCATGGTCTGCGGCTCGTGGCAGTCGACGCAGCTCACCGGGTGCTGGATCAGCTTGCGCCCCTGCGCGTCGACGAGGTCGTGGGCTTGCTGGTAGGGCAGGGCGTTGAGCTTGGCGAAGCCGCGCATGACGTCACCCTCGCCGGCGAAGCGGTAAGCCGGGAGGATCGACGCGTGGCAGTGCAGGCAGGTGCCGGGCTGGGAGCGCTTGGTGACGCGCTCGGTGACCTCCTGGTCGTAGAGCATGTAGGCGTGGCCGCGCCGGTCCCGGTAGTCGAGAGAGAAGGCGTAGCCCGCGTACATCCGCTTCAGCCAGGGGTGTCGGTCGAGCTTCTGGGAGGTCAGGGCCTCGCTGCCGCCGAAGCGGGTGTGCGTGACGTCGACGGTGCGCCGGTAGGTGTCGTACTGGTAGGGCCAGTTGCGGCCCCAGACCGCGGGGTCGGTGATGCTCTCGTCCACCTCGACGACGCGCACCTCCGTGACCCGCGCCTCCTGCTTGCGCGTGAAGATGCTGACCAGCAGGGCGGCCACCAGGAAGGCGCCGACCGCGCCGGCGAGGAAGGCGAGCACGGCCAGGCGCAGGGGGCGGCGCGTGGTCGGGCGGGGAGAGGCGGCGTCCTTGCCGGTGAGGTCGTTCATCGGTGTCCCTCGCTCATGGGCCGTGGCCGACGGTGCGGTGGCAGTGGACGCAGGCGGTCGCCGCGTCTCCGTGCCGCCCGCTCCAGGCGATCCCCGCGACCAGGTCCGCATGGCAGCGCAGGCAGTTGTCCTGGAGGATCGCGGCGTTGCCGGGCGTGATCCGGATCGGCTCGGGGAAGTTCTGCAGGGTGAAGGCCTTGGAGTGCCGCCAGCCGTTGTCGGCCTTGGCGTAAAGCTTCGGGACGAGGGGAGCTGGCAGGTGGCAGTCGACGCACACCGCGACGTGCCGGTGTCCGGCCTTGCTCCAGGAGTCGTACTGCGGTCGCATGATGTGGCAGTTGACGCAGGCCAGCGGGTCGGAGGAGAGGTAGGACAGCCCCTCGCCGTAGTGGAAGGTGAACAGGCCGAGGCCGCCGAAGGCGCCGAGGACCACCAGGACGACCGGCAGCATCCGTAGTACTTTCGTCTCGAGAGGTCCAGCAGCGCCGGACGAGGGCCTGTTCATCGCTACCGGCCTCGCGTTCGCCAGGATTCCCGGAACGGATCGAGGCTATCCCAGGGCCGGCGCCTCTGTCAACGTGAGTCCGCGGTCCCGGCGGTCGATGCGTGGTCGGGGGCTGGCGTGGGCGAGGTCGCGGTGTCCGGGAGGGGGGGCGGGGCCGGCTCGGGCCCAGGACCCGGGGCCGGCGCGGCTCCCGGGGCCGGCGCGGGCGAGGTCGCGGTGTCTGGGACGGGGGCCGGGGCCTCGTAGCGCCAGGCGCTCCGGGTCTCCGTGGGCACTCGCTCGGAGCGCACCACCGTCAGGGGGGCCGAGACCAGCCCCTTGTAGGCCAGCTCCCGGACCGCGGCCAGGCCCGGTGAGAGCACCTTGAGGCGGACCTCCCCCTCGGGCCCGACCCCGGCCTGCTCCAGGAAGAGGGCGGTGACCCGGGGGAGATCGGTCTGCCGGAAGATCCCGACCAGCAGGTCCATCCGCCGGCGTTCGTCCTCGAGGTTGCCGACCTGGATCGGGACCTTGGTCCAGGCCGCGTAGCCCCCGAGCTGCGGCCCGAAGCGGCGGTACTTCTTGACCGGGGCGGTGATCACCTCGAAGGTCCCGGGCTTGTCAGGGGGGACGGTGACCTGCAGCACCGGCTGCCCCGCGCCGTCCGGGTCGACGAAGAACAGGGCGGCGTACTGCTCGGATTTGCCCTCCAGGGTGAAGGCGCCGTCGACGTAGGGCAGCACGCGGGCCGGCACGGTGAGCGTCGGCAGGGGCGTCTTGTCGGGCTGGGTCAGGGTGCGGATGCGCAGGAAGGGCTCCGCGGGCACCAGCTTCAACGTGGTCTGGACCCGGTGGGCGAGCACGGGGCTGCTGCCCGGCGCGTTGATCCGGTACTCGACGGCCAGGGTGACGAGGCTCCCGGGCGCACCTTGCAGGGCGTGATGGAGGGCGCAGTCGGGGAGCAGCGCGACCTGACGTCCGTCGAGGAAGAAGGCGAAGGAGGTCTCCCAGGCGCGATCCGTGGGCGGCGTCACGTCGCACTCCACGAGGGTCTCCACGCCCACCGCCACCTCCGTGGGGCGGCTCACCTCGGCGTGGACCATCATGTCCTCGATGCGCAGGTGCATGATGGTGGGCACGTGCAGGGCTTCCATCTGCACGGCGTTGCGCCGCAAGGCGTACAGGGTGAAGACCCCCCCGCCGAGGGTCGCGAGGATCAGGAGCACCGTCAGGATGAGGCGCAGGGCCGAGGGCCGCGGTGGTGTCTTGTTGGCGCGAGCGAAGACCGATTCCATGTTCACCCTCTCGCCGGGCGCGGTCCGGAGGGGGATCCCCGGGCCGTCCGGCTCGTTACCCTCATGGGACACCTCGCCGGCCGTCTGGTTCCCGGAGTGTGGCTACTCCGCACACGCGTTGGGTTCGCCCGGCGTGGGGGGGGCCGGACACCAGGTCGGCTGGTGGTCGTTGCTCGCTGCCGGATCGTCGCCGAGCTCCGCCTCGGGGAAGGCGAGGCTCTGGCCCGTGGCCACTCCCCGGTCGGCGAGGGTGTACTCGATCCGGTCGATCTCCTGCGTCCCGGCGCCGCGTGCCGCTGGGCAGCTCAGCACGAGCCGGTCGGGCTTGGTGCTGCGCAGGGTGATCGTCGGGTAGTGCGCGCAGGGGAGCTCCGCGAAGGTCTCCGTGCACTCGGTCTTGCGGAGCACCAGGCGCCCGCCGGGCGGGATGGCGACCTCCTCGTCGAAGACGAGGGCCTTGACCGTCGCCGGCGGGGGCGTCTGCGCCAGATCGTAGAAGCCGAGGGTGCAGCCATCCAGCGCGTCGAGGGTGCGGTCCGCGACGTTGAGCAGCTCCACCCACTGGCGCTCGCCCGTGGGGGCCCGCACGAACAGCTCGGTGAAGACCAGCTCCCCGGGCCCCGGGAGCCCCGGGTCCGCTCCTTCGCCCTCACCCTCACCCTCCGCACCGCCGTCGAGGCAGGCGTTGTCGCCGCTCGGCGTGGCCGCGGCGACGCACCAGAGCTGGGCCGTGTCGTTGAAGTCGGCCGGGTCCGTGCCGAACGACTCCTCGGGAAAGGAGAGGCTCTGTCCCGCCGTGAGGGGGCTGGCCGCGAGGTCGTAGTCCACGGTGTCGACGGTCAGCTCCTCGCCCGCGTCCCCCGGGCAGACGAGCCGCAGCCGGCCGGCGCCGCCGTCGGCGAGGGCCGCGCCGTCGCCGCTCGTGCACGGGACCCGCGCGGGGAAGGTCCCGCAGTCCCCCACCACGATCACCAGCCGGCCGAGGGGGGCGATGGTCGAGGTCGCGACGCTCGACAGCAGGCCGCCCCGCCAGGTCTCCTCGCCGGCAGCCTGGCCCTCGAGCCGGCAGCCGGTGACGGTCACGGGCCGCCGGGAGCGCCCGTACAGCTCGACCCAGGGCTGCGCGTCCGCCCCCCAGACGCCCCCGAGCTCGACCAGGGCCAGGTCGCCGACTCCTGGCGCCAGGGGACCTTCGCCCTCCCCCTCGCCCTCGCCCTCGGCCGCCGGAGTCTCCGTGCAGGCCGCGACGACCGCGGGGAGCAGGGGGAGCAGCACCAGCCAGCGGAGCCGGCTCATGGCTGCGGCCCGGACGCGCTCGTCGGCGGCGCCTGCAGGACGTCGGCCAGCGCGAGGTCGATGGTGACGCAGTCCACGAGGCCCTGCGCACCATAGAGCACCGGCACGAGCCGGGGGAGGGGGACCGTCCGCAGCAGGTCGAGCACCCGGCGGGTCCCCGCATCGTAGCTCGGCAGGTACAGCCGGCCGAGCAGGGGGTGGCGGGCCCAGCTCCCCGAGAGCTTGTCGGCCCGCTCCGGGGAGACCAGGCAGTCGTTGCGCAAGGCCGCGGCCACCTCGGCCGGCGGCTGCCCCGCAGCGTAGGTGAGCCAGCTCGCGTTGCGCTTGGCGACGTCCTGCAGCCGGGAGAGGCAGAAGCCGAGCTGCAGCTCCACGCCGGGCAGCGCCCGGGGCTCCGTGACCCCGTACGCCAGGAGCAGGGCGCAGTTGGCGATCCCCTCGTACAGGGTCGAGGCGCGGGAGTTCATGGTGCCGATGGATGCCTCGAAGCCGATCCGCCCGCGGTGCTGCAGGGCCTGGAGTAGTGCGAAGGTCATCACGTGCCCGGGGACCACCTCGTGGGCCACCAGGGCCTCGAGCTCGGGGCGTGACAGCTCGATGGCCGCGTTGATCTCGTAGGTCGCCTCGTACTCGGGCTCGCCCTCCGGGGTGCGTCGACGGCCGAGGTAGTTCATGGAGCCCGAGAACCAGGCGCCGTCGATGGGCAAGAAGGTGACGTTGGCCCGCGGTACCTGGCGCAAGAGGCGGGGGAGGTGGGGGAGGACCTGCCGTTCGGTCCGCTCCTCCAGCGCCGGGAGCACCTGCTCGTCGATCTCGGCGATCTCCTGGCGGGTGACCAGGCGCCGCTGCCGCCAGCGATCGACGGCGGCGAGCAGGGTCTCGCCCGCGCCCGGTCCCTCGCCTTGGGCCGCGAGCAGCCGGGCCGCCTCCTCCCGCAGCGGGGTCGGGTCGACGTAGGACGGCCCTGCTCCCGTGGAGGCCTGCACGCAGCGGTCGTAGGGCACCGGTGGTCCCTCCGCGAGGCGCTCGCGGGCGAGGTCGAGCATGACCTGGAGGCTCTCCACCAGGCCTGCGAGGTAGCGCTGGCGGAGCCGGGGGAAGGCCAGGGCCTGGCGGGTGAGCCGTCCCAGAGCGCCCGGGAGGTCGAAGGCCGCGAGGTAGGCCCGGGCCCCTCCGAGATCGGGCTCGGCTGCGGAGAGCCCCCCGGACAGGCGCAAGGCGGCGGCGAGGGGGCTGGTGTAGGCGGCCGGGAGCTCCTTGCCCGAGAAGTAGCAGTCGGCGATGAAGCGGCCGGTGCCGCTCGCCGAGCCGACGTCGCCGCCCCAGAGGGTGTCGAGGCCGAGGATCGCGGTGGCGAGGTCTTCCTCGAAGGGGGTCAGGCTGGTGCCCTGCATCGTCCGCGTGCTCCTTGTCGCCCTCTCGCTCAGGGAGCGGGCGGGCTCGAGATCGTCTCCCGGCGACGGTAGATCGGCGCGCCGGCGACGGTCGCCACCTGCCGGTAGTCGCGCGCCAGCCGCGTCGCCAGCTCAGGATAGCGGGTCGCGGCGTGCCCGCGCCACCGTTCCAGCCCGGCCGCCGCCGCATCCACGATCAGGGCCGGCCGGCGCCGGTCGAGGTCGGCCAGCAGCATGGGCCAGGCCTCGGGGCAGGGGATCAGGACCGCGTCCGGCGCACCCTCCTCGTCCGCGATCGTGCCCCAGATCTTGCCGCTGTGGTAGTTGGTGAAGGGGAAGCGGGTGCCCAGTCCCCTGCCTGAAAAATGATGAATTTCTGGGGAATTACCCCAGACGAACACCTTCTCGGCGGGGGTACTGTGGGCCGCGACCCACTCCCCGATGGTCCGGTGGGCCTCGACCGCCGCGGCGACGTGCGGGCGGATCCGGTGGTCCGCGACGTTGGCCACGCCGAACGCGAGGACCGGCCCGATGGCCCCCACCACCAGGACCTGCCGCCAGCGCCGGCCGTGCTGCCCGGACAGGACCTCGCACCAGACCGGCGCGGCGAGCACCGCCAGGCCCGGGAGCGCCTGGAGGTAGTAGTGCAAGAAGAAGCGTCCCCCGGCGGCGACCCCTACCAGGCCCCAGAGCAGCCAGAGCAGGCCGAGCAGCAGGACGGCGCGAGGCGGCGGGGCGGCAGGGGCCGGTCCGGGCCCGGTCACGGGCCGGGAGCACCCGAGCCGCCAGACACCCCAGGCGGCCGTGACCAGCAGGGCCAGACAGGGGCCCGCCCACTGCGGGGTCATCACCAGGGCGTTGCGCAGGATCTCCCCTGTGGTGAGCAGCCCGGAGTAGTGCAGGGGATAGGTCCAGGCCCAGAACGCGAGCGCGGCCAGCTCGTCGAGGTGCCAGTACCAGAGGACCACGCCGCCGATCACGAGGGCCACGCCGACGCCGATGGCCAGCAGCACGCCGAGGAGCCGGCCGGGGTGGCGCCAGCTCCGCGCCAGCTCGAGGCAGCAGAGGGTCCCCAGCACCGCGCCCCCCTGGTACTTGTAGAGGAAGGCCAGCCCGCCCAGCGCGCCGGCTGCGACGAGCAACAGGGCGGCGCCCGGGGTCTTGGGGCCGGGGGCCGCGCGCGGCCGGGCGAGGAGGTACAGCAGCACCGCGCCGGCGGTCGGCAAGAGCATGAACAGTTCCGCGTTGGCCGTCAGCATGTCCTTGCCGGGACCGACCACGGAGAAGAGGAGGTACAGCAGCCCGGCCAGCCGGCTCGCGCGCTGCTCGAGCCCCCAGCGCCGGGCGGCCGCGGTGATCAGCAGGGCCGTGAGGGCGACCACGAGGATCGAGACCGCGTGCACCGGGTGCAGCCGGTACGTGCCGAAGAGCGCGTGGATGAGTGCATAAGTCGCCGAGATCGCTGGTGGTTTGTGGTCCACCGCCTCGACGTACAGCGGCCGCCCCTCGAGCATGGCGATGGCCAGGGTGGAGTAGGTGGGCTCGTCCTTGAGGAAATAGGGGTACACGAAGACTGGCGCCCGGGTGAGCAAGGCCAGCCCGAGCACCAGGAGCGGCCAGCGCAGCCAGCGCAAGCTCCGGGCCTGCCCGGTCGGAGAGGTCACCTGCCTTTGCCTCCCGGCTCGACGAGAGCCCGTGGCTCGCCCGCCGCGGGGAGCCGTCCGCAGGCATCCTACGCGCGAGCGGGACAACCGCCAAGGGGGGGGAGCCAGGGCGGTCGCGGAGTCGTACACCGAGCACGAGCACGAGCACGAGCACGAGCACGAGCAGATCGCTTCTGCCCCGTTGCGGCCCTGTTCGCCGGGTGGCCGCGCATACCGAGGCTGGCTGGGGCCGTCCGCCGGTACGCTTGCCTCATCGCGGCGAAAAACCTACAGTCTGGTCATCGAACCGCAGGTCCGGGAGTGAGCAGGAGGATCCCCATGATGATCCAGTCGCGACCAGAAGACCAGTACGACAAGACCTCCGGGCAGGTCGGCGGCGGGAGCGGCGGTGAGGCCGGCGGGAGCTGGAAGGACCGGGCGAAGGGTGACCTGGCCGGCAAGAGCTATCCGGAGCAGGTCGATCAGCTCGCCCCGGGCGGCGGCTCGGGCCTGAAGTCCGCGTTGCTCTCCGGGGTCGCGGGGATCGAGGCGGTCGCCGCGGGGCGCGGGTGTCTACGCTACGGCAGCCCCGACGCCGACGCGGTGGCGGCCCTACAGCAGGCTCTCGCCGCGGCGGGCTTCGACCCGGGGGGCGCCGACGGCAAGTGGGGCCCCAAGACCCAGGCCGCGCTGACCCGCTTCCAGGCCGGCCAGGGGCTCGCGGCCGACGGCGTCTTCGGGCCGCAGAGCCTCACGGCGCTGGACCGCGCGGCCGCCGGTGGGGGCGGAGGCGGAGGCGGAGGTGGAGGCGGGGCGCAGCCCGGGCCCCAGCCGGGCGGTGGGAGCGGCGGTGGCGCCAGCCCGGGCGAGGGCAAGACGCCCGGTGAGGGCAAGACGCCGGGCGAGGGCAAGACGCCCGGGCCGAAGGAAGGGGAGGACGACCCCGCGGGCGCCCAGCCCGGGGGCCTCGACGGGCAGCGGCAGGCGATCATCGACACCGCCAAGAGCTTCATCGGCACCGTCAGTGACGTCGGCGGTGAGGCGGGCAACAAGAAGGGCTGGGAGGTCCTCAAGGACATCTTCGACACGGCCTACCACAAGGACGTCTTCACCAACGGCAAGGCCTGGGAGGACGGCATCAAGCGCTCGGGCGGGAAGGTCCAGTCCTGGTGCGGCATCTTCGCGACCGCCTGCGCGATCAAGGCCGGCATCTCGGGCGGCGCCTGGGTGATCGGCAAGGGCCCGACGGGCATGGCCTCGGGTGCGCGGGGCGACAAGGACTACCAGCCCGGCGACATCGTCGTCTTCCAGGGCTCCCTGGTGCACCACGCGGTGATCGAGCGGATCGAGGGCGGGATGGTGCACACCATCGACGGGAACATCTCGTACCAGCAGATCGGCCCCTGCTCCCGGCCGGTCAGCTCGATCTGGTACTACTACCGCACGGTCTGAGCCGCCTCCGGCTCCCCACCGGACGCGATCAGCCGCTCGTGGAGCAATCGTTGCGCCGGGCGGCTGTCTCCGACGCCCAGCCGGGCGGTGAGCGCAGCCTCGCTGAGGGTCAGGTCCTCCACCGGCCAGCCGCCTTCCTGCAGCAGGTCCAGGATCCGGGCGCATAGTTGGGGCGCCTTGTCGATTCCGTTGCCCACCGCGGCCACGGTGGAGAGGCCGGCGCGCCGCTCCCAGCCCGCCGGCGCGACGATCTCGCTCTCTTCCGGGTCCAGCAGGACCTCGATGGTTCCGTGACTTTCGGACCAGTGAAGGGCCAGGGCATGGCCCGAAGCGACCTCCGCCAGCCGCGCCAGGGGGCGCTCGCCCGCGGGGCCGGCCAGCAGGACGAGGTCCCGCCGACCGGTCACGGCCACCACGCGCGGCTCGAGGGGGGGCGCGTCGAGCCGGACGACCGTCTCCCGGCCCAGGGGATCCCGGGTGGCCCGGGCGTGGATGGCGATGCCCTTCTCCCGGGCGAGCTGCACGGCCTGGGCGTTGAGGACCTTCGCCCCGGCCAGGGCCAGGGCCGCGGTCTCTCCGTGGCCGAGCGCGGGCAGGTGCCGGGCCTCGGGGATCACCCGGGGGTCCGCGCTGTAGACGCCGTCCACGTCGCTGTAGATCTCGCAGGCCTCTGCTCCCAGGGCCGCGGCCAGGGCCACCGCGGTGGTGTCGGAGCCGCCCCTCCCGAGAGTGGTCACCTCGCGCTTGTAGGAGGTGCCCTGGTAGCCGGCGACGATGACGATCCGCCCCCGGTCCAGCTCGTCCTGCACCCGGAAGGGGCGCACCTCGACGATGCGGGCCGCGAAGTGGTTGTCGTTGGTCATGATCCCGCACTGGGAGCCGGTGAACGAGATGGCGTCGTGGCCCAGGGCCTTCACGGCCATGGACAGCAGGGCCATGGAGATGCGCTCCCCCACGGAGAGCAGCATGTCGAGCTCCCGCCGATCGGGGTGCGGAGTGACCTGGCGGGCGAGGGAGAGCAGGTGATCCGTGTTCTCGCCCATGGCCGAGACGACCACGACGACCTTGTGCCCCTGCTCCTTGGTGCGCACCACGTGCGCGGCCACGGCCTTGATCCGCTCCGGCGTCGCGACCGAGCTGCCCCCGTACTTCTGGACCAGGATGCTGCCTTCGGCCAAGGGCGTCCCTCCCGCGCGCGTCCCCGGCGAACGCCGGGGGCCTCGTCCCACCGGGTGATTGTAGCGGGTTTCGGGCGCAGCGGGAGGGGGCGCGGTGAGAGGTGTCAGGCGTACAGCAGGAAGCCCCGGCGCTCTTCCTGGTAGCGGTGCTCGTCCTCACGCCACGGCTGCAGCAGCTCGGGCAGCGTCGCGCCGGCGTCGATCGCTTCCCGCAGCCAGGGCGAGCCCGCGAGCAGGTCGATGGCCGGCTTGTCCCGCACGAACTCGTAGGCCTCGGCCCGCCAGGCGAAGTCGGCCGGCGCGAGCTTGCGGGCCGCGACCAGCACGGCCAGAGCACAGGCCACGGGGCGAAAGGTGCGCGGATCGGTGACGTGGAGCTGCACGCCGCCGCAGGGCCGGCCCGCGTGCTTCTGGAAGGTCGGCGTGAACCCGCCGGCGCGGAAGCGCACCCCGGCGAGCCCGGCCCGCTCCAGCTCCCGGGCCAGGGCCGGGCCCGACAGCCAGGGGGCGCCGACGAGCTCGAAAGGCCGAGTGGTCCCGCGGCCTTCCGAGAGATTGGTCCCCTCGACGAGGCACATCCCCGGGTAGACCAGGGCCGTGTCGACCGTGGGCATGTTGGGCGAGGGCAGCACCCAGGGCAAGCCCGTGTCCCCGTAGTGGTGCTCCCGGCGCCAGCCTTCCAGGGGTAGCACCTCGAGCGCGACGTCCGGGCAGCGGGTGCGCTGGTGCCAGCGGGCCAGCTCGCCCACGGTGAGGCCGTGGCGCACGGCCACGGGGAAGTGGCCGACGAAGCTCTCGTACCCCGGTGCGATGGGCCAGGCCCCTTCGGTCAGGACGCCGCCGATGGGGTTGGGCCGGTCGCAGACCAGTACCTCGACCCCGGCGGCCGCCGCGGCGTCCATGCAGCGGGCCAGGGTGGCCGCGAAGGTGTAGAAGCGCGTCCCGATGTCCTGGACGTCGTAGATCAGCACGTCGACGTCGTCCAGGCTGCCCGGCGGCGGGCTCAGGCTGTCCTCGTGGGCGCCGTACAGGGAGACCACCTCCACGCCCGTCTCCGGGTCGCCGGCCCCCGGCACCGCGATCATGTCCTGCGCGTCCCCGCGGATCCCGTGCTCCGGCCCGAAGAGGCGCACCAGCGTCACCCCGGGGGCCGCGGCGAGCAGATCGGCCGCGTGCTGCAGGCGGGCAGTGACCGCGGTGGGGTTGACCAGCAAGGCCACCCGGCGGCCTCGCAGCCGGGGCAGCTCATCCGTGAGGAGGCGCTCGAGGCCGGTGCGGACGGTCGGGGTCGGGGAGGAGAGCGCGTCCTGGGGCATCACGGGGACCTCCGGGCGGGCGCGGCCAGGGCGCCGGCCCTCTTCAGTACGCCAGGGCGGGGCAGGAGGGCAAGCGGGGGACCTCCGCGAGCGCGGTGTCGGGGCGGCGCCGACCTCGCCCAGGCTGGGCTCCTGCCCCCGGAGCCGATCTCCCGGGATGGGCCGGGCTCGGGCGGACGACCATCGGCAAGCCGCCTCCCTCAAAGGGGCGAGAAGCCCGAGAGCAGACCCGATTTCGTTGACACCCGAGCGTCAGGAGGCTTGAATGGTCGAAGGCAGCGTGATCTCGCGCTGACAGGATGGTCGTCGGCGTCCGGTAGCGGTCTGCGTCGCACGACAACGAGCAAGGAGGAGGAGATCGTGCGCATCAAGGCAGCTTCCGTGAACGTCGACGCGTCGGCCCTGCTGGTGTCCGAGGCGGCCGAAGCGGCCATCCAGGAGATCCGGGCCGAGCTCGCGGTCCCGACCATCGTCGCGGCCCGCTGGCTGCTGCTGGCGCACCGCCCCCTGCCCGACGCGCCCGATCGCTACGTGCCGACGTACACGGTGAACCTGGCGGTGGACGGCCTGGGCATCATGCCCGAGGACTACCTCGGTCACGACGGCGATCCGATCCCCGAGTTCGACCTGCGCACCTTGCTCGAGCACGTCCAGGGTCGCGCCAAGGGGTGTGACTGGCAGGCCCGCGTCGAGGTGAGCTACTCCCTGCGGGCCGGGATGCTGTTCGAGGTCAACCTCCGCCTGCCCGATGACCTGTCGTCCGAGTGGTCCGCGACCATCGAGGATCCCCCCGCCGGGGAAGCGGTCCGCTCCGTCGAGGATCTGCGCCGGGTCGCCCGGCTCCGGCGCAAGATCAACCTCGCCGCCACCTTCGCCTCACCCGAGCAGATCCCGGCGGCCGAGGTGAAGGGGCGGCTCAGCGTGCTGACGACCGCCCTCGCCGACACCCCTCTCGAGATCGAGGCGGGCTGGTCCGTGGGAGTCTGCCTGTCTCGCTACGAGTGGGAGAACTAGCCGCGCGGCTTCTCGCCTGGCGGTCACGACCCCCGAGGTGCCCTTGAAACCCGTGCAGCTTCGTCGCGGCGAGGAGATCCGGCTGCTCGGCGGCCACCTCTGGGTCTATCGCAACGAGATCGCGGACATCCCGGCGGGCCTCCTCCCGGGAGACCTGGTCGCGGTGGCCGCCGCTCGCGGCGGGACCGTCGGCTGGGGCTACTACAGCCCCGACAGCGGCATCGCGGTGCGCCTCGTCAGCCGTGGCCCCGAGCCCCCGCCGGGGGATCTGCTCGCCCGGCGCGTCGGTGCGGCCCTCGCCCGGCGCGGAGCCCTGCTCGCGCAGGAGCCGATGGTCCGCCTGGTCCACGGCGAGGCCGACGGGCTCCCGGGGTTGGTCGTCGATCGCTTCGGCCCCCTGCTGGTGCTGGGTATCCACTCGGTCGGCCTCGAGCGGCGCCGGACCGAGATCGTCGCGGCCCTGGTGGACCAGCTCCGGCCGGAGGCCATCCTGCTGCTGCGGCGCTCCCCGCACCGGCGCAAGGAGGGGCTGCCGGAGGGTGAGCCCGAGCTGCTCCAGGGGACCCTCCCGGAGGGCCCCCTGACCCTGGCCGAGGGGGACCTTCGTTATCGCGTGGACGCCGGCGGTGGTCCCAAAGGTGGATTCTTCCTCGACCAGCGGGAGAACCGGGCCCGGTTGCGGGCCTACGTCCGTCCCGGGGATCGGGTCCTCGACCTGTTCTCGGGCTCGGGCGGCTTCGGGTTCTCGGCCCTGCGCGCCGGTGCGGCGTCGGCCCTGCTCGTGGACTCGGGCAAGGAGGTGCTCCCGCGCCTCGAGCAGAGCGCCGCGCTCAACGCGCTGTCCGTGGTCACGGAGCGGGCCGACCTGTTCGAGGACCTCCCCCGCTGGGCCACGGACGGGGTGCGGGGCCAGTTCGACGTCGTGATCCTCGATCCCCCGGGGCTCGTGCGAGAGCGCTCCGGCCTGCCCGTCGCCCGGCGCGCCTACCGCAAGATCAACGAGGCGGCCCTGCGCCTGGTGCGGCCAGGCGGGCTGCTGCTGAGCTGCTCCTGCAGCCAGCCCTTGAGCCGGGAGCTGCTGCTCGAGACGGTCGGCGAGGCGGCCGTCCGGGCCGGACGCTGGGTGACCTTGCTCGAGGCCCGGGGAGCGGCCGCGGACCACCCGGTCCTGCCCGGGATGCCCGAGACTGAGTACCTCAAGGCGCTCTTCTTGCGCGTCGATTGAACCCGAGCTGGCGAGGTGATGGCGAGATGGTAGGTGCCCAAGAGACCGTGCTGGGGCCCCGCGTGCGGACCGGGATCCTCCTCGGGACGGCCTGGCTGGGCCTGCTGGTCGGGACCGGGTGCGCGGCGGACCAGGAGACGGTCGCCCCCGCCGCGGCCGAGTGCCCCGGGCTGCTGGAAGGGGCCTCCTGCCTGAAGGCCTGTGGCCTCGCGGTCGAGACCCTGAGCCTCGGCGGGCTGTCCTACGGCGCGTCGTTCACGGTGCAGGCGGCCCAGGGCGAGGCCCAGCCGGTGAGCTCCCCGGAGGCCTGGTACACACCGGAGCGCTTCTTCGTCTCGGCGCGCAGCCTCGCGCTCGAGCTGACCCACGACGTGCTCTCCGATCTCCACGCCGGTCGCACCTCGCCTCCCGTCTGCGTGCACCTCTCCTCGCCCGGCGAAGCGGACGGCTTCGCCCAGTATCTGCCCGGGTCGAGCACCTTCACCACCAACACCGAGCACACGGGCACCGCCGCGCTCCTCGCCTACGCCCCCGAGACGGGCGTGGTCAAGGGCATCTTCCAGTTCGAGGCCGTGCTGGCCAAGGGCACGGGGGGTGACACCACGGGCCCCGAGGACCGGATCACCATCCGGGACGGGTACTTCCGGGCACAGATGCGCTGATCGCCCTTGCGGCGTGCGGCCGCGACCGGACGGCTCCCCTCGCTTGATCCCCCCCGATCGGCAGCCTACATTGAGAGTGGCATGAGCAGGCAGCGGAACCGCAGCGCGCACGCCTCCCCGCCCGGAGAGGCCCGGACGGCCCCGAGGGCCGGGCGACCACGCCACGCCTCGCCCCTGCGGCTCCTGCTCTGCTTCGTGGCCGCGCTCGGCCTGCACCTCCCCGCGGTCGGCCTGCTGCTCTTGCTGCAATGGCTCCGCCCGCTGCTGTCGCCCGCGGAGGTGCCCTACACCGCGGTCGAGCTGCAGCCCAGCGAGGAGGCGAGCCTGGCCTTGCTCTTCCCGCCGGAGGGGCCCGCGCCCGCCGCGACTGCCCCCGCGCCGCCGGCCCCCCCACCGCCGGAGCCCGTGATCGAGCGCCCGCCGCCCGTCGAGAAGCTCACCGGGCAGGTGGTGGAGCTGACGCGGCCCGAGCGTCCCTCGCCCCCACCGCCGGAGGCGCGCTACCTCGCCGAGTTCGACTCCGCGGTCGAGAAGCAGACGCGCAAGCTCGGTAAGCCCGGCCGACCGAAGCCGGCGCCGGCGGTCCCCGCGACTCCGGAGGAGCGCAACCGTCTCCCCCCGCCGTCGCCCCCCCCGCCCGGCCCCCCCCCCCCCCCCCCCCCCCCCCCCCGGCCCCCCCCCCCCCCCCCCCCCCCCCCCCCCCCCCGGC
>JAVEVO010000218.1:0-10148 GCA_034005005.1 Myxococcota bacterium | reverse complement strand
ATCGGCCCGCTCTGCGGACAGGTGTGCCAGCGGTTGATGGTACTATCGTACTGCAACCCGGGATCGCCACACACCCAGGCCGCCTCGGCGATCTCCCGGAGCAGCTCACGGGCCGGCAGGCGCGTGACCACCTCGCCGCTGGTGCGGGCGACCGTCTCCCACTCCCGATCGTCGAGCACCGCCCGCATGAACTCGTCGGTGACGCGCACCGAGTGGTTGGCGTTCTGGTAGGCGATGGTCTCGTAGGCGCCCCCCGCCGCGTTGAAGTTGCCGTCGTAGCCGGCGTCGATCAGGGCGTGGGCCTTCTTCTCCTCCTGGGCCTTGCAGCGGATGAAGGGGAGGATGTCGGGGTGGCCGACGTCGAGCATGACCATCTTCGCGGCGCGCCGGGTCTTGCCGCCGCTCTTGATCACCCCGGCGAACGCGTCGAAGCCGCGCATGAAGGAGACGGGGCCCGAGGCGGTGCCGCCCCCCGCGAGGTGCTCCATGGAGCCGCGCAGGGCGGAGAGGTTGGCCCCCGCGCCCGAGCCCCACTTGAAGATGGTGCCCTCGGTGCGAGCCAGCTCGAGGATGCTGGCCATGGAGTCCTCGACCGCGAGGATGAAGCAGGCGGAGCACTGCGGCTGCGCCTCGACGCCGACGTTGAACCAGACCGGGCTGTTGAAGGAGGCCTGCTGATGCAGCAGCAGGTAGGTCAGCTCCGCGGCGAACAACGCCTGCTCCGCCTCGTCCGCGAAGTAGCCCTGCTCCAGCCCCCAGCGAGCGATGGTGCCGACGACGCGCGTCAGGAGCTGCCGCACCGAGGTCTCCCGCTGGGGCGTGCCGAGGTGGCCCCGGAAGTACTTCGAGACGACGACGTTGGTCGCGGTCTGGCTCCAGGCCGTGGGCACCTCCACGCCGAGCTGCTCGAAGACCGGCTGGCCGTCCGCCCCGGTGATCCGGGCGTCCCGGCGCTCCCAGGACACCTCGGTCAGCGGATCGCTCCCGGGACGGGTGTAGTGGCGGGCGAACAGCGGCTTGGTCTGGGCGGACAGCATGGGACCACCTTCCGGGCTGAGACGAGGAGCGCCGCTCGGGGAGCTGGACTGGCTCTCCCCGGACTGGTGAACTCCTCCGGGCCGTGCAGCGCAGGATTCCATGGGACCACCCCCGGTGCCGGTGCCGGCGAGGCACGGCGCCCACCGAGGGCCCTGGCCACGCGAGGCAATACCTTGCCTTGGGTATAAGGCCATATAGGGCAACGAGCCAGAATTTGCACCTTAGTCGTCTCGATCCCCGGTGTCAACGAGAAATAAATCGTTCAAAATCAGCTCGTTACACCCAAGGTCCCGTCCTCCTTGAGCTTTCGATCCGCGGGACGCACCCCTGGCTTCGCGGGGAAGGAAGCAAAGCGGCAACCTCTGGAATCTCCTCGCACAAACCGCTCACACACCGGTCGCCCGGGTCCCGGGCTTCCCCTCGGGGACCGTTCCGACGTATAGAGGGCGAGCGGCGGACCGCCGCCGACCACCTGCGTGGCGTGTGGAGGTGCCGTGGAGTTCTCCGCCCAGCGAGCCTTCGAGCTGCTCCTCGCCCAGACCGCCCTGGGGATCCGGGCGCCGGGCACCCCGGGCCACGAGGCCGCGGTCACGCTGATCCAGACCGAGCTGGAGCAGCTCGGCGTGCCGGTCACGCGGCAGTGCTGGGAGGTCCCCCTCTCCCGGGTGCCGACCGGACGGGTGCTCCTGACCAACCTGCTGGCCCGGATCCCGGGCCGGGACCACGGCCGCACCACCCTCGTCGGCACCCACTGGGACACCCGCTGGATCGCCGATCGGGAGCCCGATCCCGCACGGCGCGACCAGCCGATCCTCGGCGCGAACGACGGCGGATCGGGGACTTGCGTCCAGTTGGAGCTCGCCCGGCTCTTCAGCCGGACCCCGCCCCGGCACGACGTCGTGCTCGCCTTCTTCGACGGCGAGGACCTCGGCGGCCTCGACGACCACCCCTTCGCGACCGGCTCCGCCCACTTCGTGGCCCAGCTCGACCGGCCCGCGGGCGCTCCCTGGCGACCCGACGAGGTGATCGCCCTGGACATGGTCGGCGGCGAGGGGATGCAGCTCAACCTCGAGGCCAACTCCCTGACCGCCTCCCCGCGGAGCCGGGACCTCTTCATCAGGCTGTTCCACCTCGGCCGGCGGCGAGGGCTGGCCCCCTTCGCCGGCAACGAGGTGCGGTCGATCCTCTCGGACCACGCCCCCTTCCTGGCCGTCGGGATCCCGGCGGTGCTGCTCATCGACATCGACTACCCCTGGTGGCACACCCAGGGGGACCGGCCCGAGCACTGCTCGCTGGACTCCCTGGACGCGATCGGGAGGGTGCTCGTCGAGTACCTCGGCGGCCCGGCCGACCCGACGGAGGGTGGGCGATGAGCAAGCGCGGCGGGGAGCACCCCCCCGAGGCCGCAGCGCTCTGGGCGGAGTTCACGGCCTGGATCGCTGACCTGCCCCTGCCCACGCCCCGGGAGATCTTCACCCGGCTCGGCACCCTCGGCTACGTCGGCCAGACCGACGGCCGCCGGGCGCTGGCCCTCATGGCCCACCGCCACGTCCGCCGCCTGAAGTACCTGTATGTCGAGGGGGTCGCCCGGGACCAGCTCCCCCCCAAGGAGAACCACCTGCTCGTCGGCCCCACGGGCTGCGGCAAGACCTTCCTGGTCGAGCTGCTGTTCCGCCAGGTCTTGCGCCTGCCAACCGCCCTGGTCGACATGACGACCTTCTCGGAGACCGGGTACGTCGGCAACGACGTCAGCACGATCCTCACCCGGCTGCTGTACGCGGCCGAGCTGAACCTGCTGCAGGCCCAGGTCGGGGTGGTCTGCCTGGACGAGTTCGACAAGCTCGCCTCGGGCAACAACCGGGCCGTGTTCAGCGGCGCGGGCACCACCAAGGACGTCACGGGCATCGGCGTACAGCGGGAGCTGCTCAAGCTGCTCGAGCGCAGCGAGCTGCCGATCCCCACCGAGTTCGACCACAACACCTACCAGCAGAAGGTGTTCATGCGCACCGACGACATCGCCTTCGTCGCCTGTGGTGCGTTCTCCGGGCTGAAATCGGTCTTGCGGGAGCGGGGCCGGGGGCCGGCCATCGGCTTCGCCCGCCCGGGCGGGGAAGGCGGCGGGGAGCTGCTGGACGCCATCGCGGTGGCCTACGACGTCGAGGAACTGGAGGACACGACGGTCTTCCAGAGCTTCGGATTCTTGCCCGAGCTCATGGGCCGCTTCGCCCGCGTCGTGCCCTTCGCCCCCCTCGATCGGCCGACCCTGATGCAGATCCTGCGGGAGCAGGTGATCCCCGGCCGCACCCGGGAGCTGGCCCTGGCCGGCATCGAGCTCGAGGTCGGCGAGGAGGTCCTGCAGCACGTCGTCACCGGCGCGTTGCGGCGCCAGACCGGGGCCCGGGGGTTGGCCGCGACCCTCACGCGGCACCTCGAAGAGGTCACCTTCGACGCCCTGTCCGAGCCGGCCACCCGTCGGGTCGCGGTCACCCTGGAGCAGGGGCGGATCCGGTCCGTCCGGGAGTAGGGCCGGATCCGGTCCGTCCGGGAGTAGGGCGCACCCACCATGACCAAAGGACTGCAGGCCCTCGCCGGACGCGGTCCGGCGGACGAGGCGGGGCTGCGGCAGCCGCTCCGGGGCCGTCGGCGGGGCCGTTTTCTTTCCCGGAGGGGGCCGGGGTGCTAGGCTGAGGGTGCTCGCAAGCGAGGCGCGCGGCCTGCCGAGGCAACGACCGCGGCCGGGGATGATGATGCCCAGCCTGTTCGAGTCTTTGGGTGGACGAGGGTACTTCGAGGAGCTGGTGGACGATTTCCGCCGCCGGCTGTGCGACGACCCCGAGCTCGGACCGCTGATCTGCGGTCCCGACATCCAGCTCCGCTGGGACCAGATGACGAGCTTCTTCGCCGCGACCTGTGGCGGCCCCGAGCCCTACACCGGCCGCCGGCTGCGCTGGGTCCACGCCCGCCACCAGATCCGGGGAGACCAGTTCCGGCTGTTCCTCGCGCACCTCAGCGAGTCGATGCTCAGCCTCGGCACCTCGCCGCCGCTGGTCGCCAAGACCCTGGCCCTGCTCGCGCCCCTGCGGGACGACGTCGCGTCCTGCCCGACCCTCGGCGACATGGCCGCGATCTCCCTGCCGAGCGCGCCGCCACCCACCCCCCCGCCCGCGTCCACCGTCGCCCGCGGCAACGGCGGCGCCCGGGCCGGCACCGAGGCCCCACCCCTCCGGCGGCGGACCACCACCCGCACGGGCACCCCGCCGGCCCAGATCGTCTCCCCCCGCCAGGTCACCCTGCGGGACATCGAGCAATGGACGCGCGAGCCCGGCTCCCCCCCGACCTCCTCCCCCCCGACCTCCTCCCGCCGGACCGGCGAAGGCTGACGCGCCCCCCTCACCTTCGGGGTTGACCGGCCCGCGGTCCTCTGCTAGGTAACCCTCGCCGCGTGGGGACAGGCCCACGCTACCGGCCAACGTAGCTCAGTCGGTAGAGCAACGCATTCGTAATGCGTGGGTCGGGAGTTCAAGTCTCCCCGTTGGCTCCTGCGAGAACCCAGCCGCAAGGTTGGGTTTTTTCGTTTCTTGGGCCGGCGTCCGGCGGGCGCCGGCGCACCGGGAACCGGTGGGTGCCGGCAACCGGCTAGAATCCCCGTGACCTCGAAGAGCAGGAGGACCTCCAGCGGCGAGACCTGGGGGGGGCAGATCGGGCCAGCCCACGGCGGACCTCGAGAGCGCCACCTTGCGCAGTCGCCTGCAGGCGATCGTACCCCGAGGGCAGGCAGCGCCGAGCGTCGAACTTGAACTCCCGCCTACACGCAGCCATATTCGAAGAAGAGGTGGATAGAGATGAGCGACTCCGGCAGGCTCGTCACGGACTTCGGGCAACACGACGCCATCCCCTACTTCCTGTGGGATCGCAACGTCACCGTCGGCCGGCTGCGCGAGGCCCTGCTCGACAGCGACGACCCGCAGCGCATCCCCCTGCTCCGGGTTTTGCTGCGGGAGGCCAGGCCTGACGAGGTCTGGAAGTTCGTGAGGCCCCAAACCGTCGCCCGGGACTGGGCAGATATCAGCCCGGGTCTGGGACGGCGACGGGCGTTCTGGGAGTGGCTGCTCGGAGCCTGGAGAGCTCATGGATTCCTTCCCTAGCACCCTCACGCCCCTGCAGCGCGAGATCCTGGCGGCGCTCCGGGAGGGGCCGCCCTTCTTCCTGACGGGCGGGGCGGCGCTCGCCTCCGGGTACCTCCGACATCGGCAGTCGCTCGATCTCGACCTCTTCGTCGTCGAGGCCGGCGAGCTGGATCGGCTCGGCGCCCTGCTCGAGCGCGTCGCCGCGCAACAAGGGTGGGCCCTCGAGACCCTCCGACGGTATCCCGGATTCCGACGCTACCGGGTCCAGCGCGACGAGGCCGCGACGCTGCTCGACCTCGTCCACGAGACCGCGGCCCAGGTGGTTCCCCTGCTGGCGAAGCCGGTCCATGACGGGGTGCGGTTCGACGCCATCGAGGATCTCGTCGCGAACAAGCTGTGTGCAGTCCTCGGCCGGAGCGAGGTCAAGGACCTGGTAGACCTCTACTTCCTCGCCGACTCGGGGATCGATGTCCTGGCCCATCTGGACCAAGCCAACCAGAAGAATGCAGGCCTCGACCCGGCAACGCTGGCCTACGTCCTCCGGGAGATGAGCACGGACCCGGAGGGGCTCCTGCTGCTCCGTCCGGTCGCCGCGGGGGAGCTGGCACTGTTCCGCGATCGGCTCGTGGATCGCCTGGTCCAGTTGGCGTGGCCGCAGCACGGAGGCTGAGGCAGAGCCAGATCTCGACGGTGTCCCCTCCCCTGCACCTATCCCCCGGAGCGCCCCGACCGCCGCGCCCACCATCCCCGCGTCGATGAGCAGCACGAACCGCTCCACGCCCTTCCCGCCCAGCGCGATCAGCGCGGCCCGAGCCGCGGGCACCTCCCCCTGCGTGAGCGTGAGCAACCCTGACGCGGACTTGCACCGCGCCAGCCAAGCAGCAGTCCTGGCGCACTGGGTGCCGGCCTCCGCACCGGCACCTGCTCACATCCAGTCAATCGCGAGTCGGAGGGGAACGCCCGCTGCCGGCGGGGCACGAGGCGTCTCTACCAGAGCACCGACGGAGGTGGGGAGAGCAGCTTTCGTGATACCCTGACGCGGCGCGAGAGACCCCGCGCCCCAAGGAGTTCGATGAGGACCATCATCTGCAGCACCGGGACCTCGATCGCCAAGGGACTTAAGTACCACGACAGCGTCGAGGCCTACCGGCGCCAGATACAGGAGCGGGTGCGGGACCTGCGGCCTCCCGACGAGGACGGTCCGGCGAGCCGAGACGACTTCCGCCGCGAGGTGAGCGCCGAGATCAACAGCCTGCAGGCTCTTGGCGCGATGCGGGACGATGGTGTGCAGTTGCTCCACACCGACACTCCCGATGGCGAGGTCTGTGCGCAGGAGGTGGCCCGGCTCGTCGAGGAGGAATTCGCGGCCACCGCCAAGCTCAGGAAGATCAACGGCCTTCAGGTGACCAACGCGCAGCGCTTCCGCCGTGAGGGCGTCAAGAATCTGTTCGGGGAGCTGGCGCGCATCCAGCGAGATTCCGGAGGCGAGGTGCTGCTCTGCGTCACGGGCGGGTTCAAGTCCGTGGTCCCCTACTTGACGCTGTTCGGCCTGCTGAACAGGATCCCGGTCGCCTACCTCTTCGAGGGTTCCCGTGAGCTCATCAATCTGCCGGCCGCGCCCATCACCTACGACTACGAGCGCGTGAAGCAAGCCCTGGATCCGCTGCGTTGCCTCGAGGAGAGCGGCGAGATGACCAGCGACCAGTTCTGGAGGCAGCTCGGAGTCGACTACGGAGAGCGCGAGGACTTCGAGTGCCTGGTCGAGTACGAAGGCAATCAAGTCCTCCCTTCAGCCTTCGGTTTCCTCCTGCTGGGCGCGGGAACCCAGACCGACACCGTCTTGCTCTCACCGCGCGCCCAGAAGGTCTATGAAGAAAGTAAAGGACTCATCCGAGATCAATACAACCTCCTGCTTGGAAAGATATCCACTCAACAACAAAGGCAAATTCACCTTCATCGATTCATTACAACTGATCTGTCCGTATACAAACCAGGAAGATCTCCTGTACGTGCCGCATACTTTATGAAAGGAAGGGAAGTCAGAATCTGTTCTCTAGCGCAGCACAATGAATATGAACGCACATTCGGCAGTCTTCGCCTCGTGGATTTCAAAGATGAACGGTTTGCTCGCTGGGAGCTCCCGGCTGGAGATCGCCGACCGGAAGGCACCGAAGCCGAGCTGTTCGACCGACTCCAGCGCGATCTGGAGACCTACCAGGCCCTGGCCGAGCTGGGCGAGGCCGAGCAAGCCAGGCTCCAGGAGGCCCTCGATGGCGAAAGACGAGCGGCCGCGGCAGCCCGCGCCGAGCTCGCGGTGACCCGGACTTCCGCCAGCGACCGCGAGCTCGAGCACGGGGATGCTGCCGCCCGACTCCAGGCCGAGCTCATCGACTCCCGGACCGCGCTGGACCAGGAGCGAGGCCTGGCTGCCGAAGCCCGCGCCGAGCTGGAGACCACCCGGGAGCGAGCCGCGACCCTCCAGGCCGAGCTCGCCACCAGGCAGCGAGAGGTCGCCGACCTCACCGCGGCACTGGACGCCGAGCGACGGCAACGCGAGCAGAGCGACCGGGTGGCGAGGGAGATCGACGCAGGCACCCTGGCGATGACTCTGCGCGTGGCGCGCGGGCTCGCTCACCGGGTGGCGAGAAAGGTGAGGGCCTGGCGACGGAGGGCGTGATCGCCGAGGCGACACGTGGTTCCCTGGCGTGGAAGTGTCGCGACAGGGTGGAGACCGCCCAGACGCCAGAGCCGAGTGCCCGCTGATCCGCCTACCCGAAAATCTTCCCGATGACCTCCCCGATCCCCCACACCGCCGCGCCCACGCCCGCACCCACCGGGCCGCCCACCGCGGCGCCGACGCCCACCGAGGTTGCCAGGCCCACAGCCTTGCCGGCCCGGCGCGCGGTCTGCGGCTCCACATCGAAGCACTGGCAGAGCTTCTCGGTGCCCAGCTCCGCGCCGTCCGCCACCAGCAGCCAGGGGCTCGCGGCCGTACGCGCGACGGTCTTCGCCGCAGTCTTGCAGCCGGCCTCGAGCAGGACCTTGGGACCAGCCTGGCGGACCACCATCCGGGCAGCCTGGCGCTCCGGGTTCACGGGGATCTGGTTCAGCAGGTCCGCGGTGGGCTTGCTGATCGAGCTCGTGGTGGGAACCGGGTGCTTGCTGGGCATGGTCACCTCCGTCGCGTGCATCTTGCCGCCGGCCCCGCCCCCGTGCCCTCGAGGAAGGAACGGGCGCTGGCTTCAGAGCTGACAGAAACGAAGGAAGGAACGAGGCTGGAGAGAACATCGGCTGTACGAGGGAGAGCCGCACTCAGGGCCATGGTCGATAAGTACCAGTACTCGTCCGCCACCACCCCCGGGCGGGATCGGCCACCCCGGTTGCGGTCGCGAGCCGCAGTAGCCGGCGGGTCTCGTCGCCGGCACCCGGATCCTCCCGCAACTGCCGGAGGATCGGCTCCGGATCGGCACGGCCCCGCAGGCACCGGTCGAGCGCAGCGAGACGGCCGGACTCCGAGCCCGGAAGCATCACGGCTCGCCACCGGTCGGCCTCCTCCTGTCGGCCGAGGCCATCGCAGGCCCGGGCTCGCCGCGAGCCGACTGGCCAGGTCTGGAAAAGCGGCCCCGATCGCTCGCACGATCGTGGGCACGCCGCTCACGGCCAGGTTGGCCGCCTGCAACACCGGCTCCGAGTCCATCAGTCGCACGCCGGAGATGAGCCTCCAGACCAGGCGAAGGCTGCACGCGGCGAGCCTCGTCGGCGACGAGGTGTCGATCGCCGGCGACACGGACGGCTCGACGCCGCTGGCCACCACGGAGTACCTCGTCGTCGACAGCGAAGGGGACTCGGAGCCCGGCGAGACGGTGCGCGACCCCTCGCTCCGGGTGGCCCGGCAGGGGATGGCCGGGGTCAGCCTCGCCGCTCTGGATGACGACCACCTCGACCTACTCGGCGGCGAGGGGCTGGACGCGCACCAGGATCTGGTCGCGCCCGACTCGCTGGAGCAGTACGACCCGACGCGCAGTCCGCCAAGGCAGTTTCAGCTACTGCCTGCGTCCACTGGCCTGCGGGCCGAGGCCGCTGCGACCCTGGTGGGCAACCAGGGGTGGGTCTTCCTGGCAGGCAGTCGAAAGGCCTGGAACCGTTGCCCCACCCGATCCTTTCGGCGCATAGTAGGTCCATTCGCCGACCGGCCAGGCAGGAGCAGTGCCGCTCGGCAAGGCCAGACCCAGCGTCGAGAGGGAACCTGACTCATGGAAGAGAGCCTCGCCGGACTGGCCCAGCGCGTGCAGCAACTCGAGCAACGCCTGCTGGAGCAGGATCCGGCGCTGCGTCGGGCCCTGGAGTATGTGCAGGACGACCCGAAGGCCTCCCTGAACAAGTCGCGCATGGTCCTGGAGCGGATCGTCAAGGAGGTCTACCGCCGGGAGCTCGGGGAGGATCCGCGGAAGCGGAGCATCGGCGAGATCCTCAGCAGCAAGCCCTTCCGGGACAAAGTCAGCTCGCGGGTGCTGAAGTGGATGGGGGTGGTCCAGGATTGGGGCAACCAGGGCTCCCACGCGGACGGCGTGAGCATCTACGCGGACGACGCCCGGGTGGCGCTGGAGGCCCTGGCGCAGGTGCTCGGCTGGTATTGCGACGAGTATCGAAAATGCACTGCCGGCCAGGAGCGGGCCTCGTCGGCAGCGCCGGGCGTCACGTTCCCGGGTGCCCAGCCGACCCCGACGCCCCTCCCCGGGGCAGCGCCCACACCCCTCCCCGGCGCAACCCCCACCTCCCTGCCGGTGTCGA
The DNA here is from genome assembly GCA_034005005.1 of Myxococcota bacterium. Taxonomy (GTDB): domain Bacteria; phylum Myxococcota_A; class JAVEVO01; order JAVEVO01; family JAVEVO01; genus JAVEVO01. The sequence goes on along the minus strand of JAVEVO010000218.1, from coordinate 192 downwards.
CGCCCACCCCCCTCCCGGGCTCGACACCCTCGCCGCTCCCCGCCCCCACGACCACCCCGGCTGCCCGGAATGTGTCAACGGTTTTGAGACACCGACCGCGCACATTTAGGGAGCACCCGTCAGGGAGGGTCTCCCTGGTTCCGGTGGTCCCGTTGCACCGGCCGTCGCTGGCCTGCCGGCGGCAGCCCCAGT
>JAVEVO010000217.1:0-10177 GCA_034005005.1 Myxococcota bacterium | reverse complement strand
CAACCTCGTCCTGAAGCGTGGCTACGCCGACAAGTCCATGGAAGAGCTCTGGATCTGGCGTAAGGCCGTCATGGACGGGAAGGTCGAGCGCAAGAGCGGCTCGGTCATCCTCCAGAACGACCACTCCGTCGAGGTCTGCCGCTACAACTTCTTCCACGCCTGGCCCTGCAAGTGGAAGGGCTGGGACCTGGACGGGAAGGGCACCGACAACGTGGCCGAGGAGATCGAGCTGGCGGTCGAGGAGATCGTCCGCGTCTCCGGTGGCGACCAGGGCTGATCCTGAGCTGATCGCTCCCTGAATCGCGAAGAGGCCGTCCCGCAAGGGGCGGCCTCTTCCATTTTGGGGACCGGCCCTCCTGCCGCCGGCGCGCCGGGCCACGCCGCTCTCCCCCCCATCCGTTGCCCGGACCAGGGGCTCCCTCCAGGAGGGCCGTCTCCGCGCTGTTCGGAATCCGATCGGTGGTCCTCAGGCCGGGCGATCAGCAGAGGGCTGCGGGGACGACCTCCTCGCTGTGGAGCTGGACCCGGTTCCGGCCCCCGTGCTTGGCCGCGTACAGGGCCTGGTCGGCCCGGGCGAGGAGCAGCTCGCGCTCGTCGCCGTGGACCGGGTAGCAGGCGACCCCGATGGAGAGGGTGATCCGCAGCGGCTGCTCCGCGGTCGGGATATCCTCCGCGGCGATGGCCTCCCGGAGGCGCTCGGCCATGATGCGTGCACCCTCGGGGGTCGCGCCCTCGAGCAGGACGACGAACTCCTCGCCGCCATAGCGAGCCACCAGATCCACCTCCCGCACCGTCGCGCTCAGCCGGCGCGCCACGGTGCGCAGCACCTCGTCTCCTGCCGGGTGGCCGTGGGTGTCGTTGACCTGCTTGAAGTGGTCGATATCCATGAGCAGGAGGCCGAAGGAGCCGTGGGTCCGCCGGGCGCGGGCGAGGATCTCCTCGTAGCGGGCCTGGAAGTGGCGGTGGTTCGTGAGGCCGGTCAACCCGTCGGTCGTGGCCATGCGCCGGATGAGCTCGAACCGCTCGGCGCCCTTCAGGCTGGCGGCCGCGGCGTGGGCGATGACCTCCAGCCGCTCCCGGACCTCCTCGTCGTAGAGGTCGGGGCGCTGGCTCGCCAGCACGAGGGTGCCGAGCACCTCCTCCTTGCCGTACGGGATGGGCAGCACGAGCAGCGAGCGGATCCCGGCCAGCGGCGCATCCTCGGTGAAGACGACGGGGGGGCGGTCGCCCACCACCGCGCCCACGGGGAGGTGGTGGCGCGTCCGGACCACCTGGGCGACGAGCCCCCGGCCATCGAAGACCTTGCCCTGCAGGTTCGCCGTCAGGGCGGGAAGCCCAGTGATGCCCACCACCCGGTGCTTCCCCGACGCGGTCTCGAAGAGGGTCAGGGCAGCGAGGTCGAAGGCGGCGACGTCGGTGACCGCGGCGAGGATCGCCTGGTGGACGGCCGCGGCCTCCTGGGAGCCGTTGAGGGACTTCAGGGCCCGGTGGAAGAGCGCCTGGTCCTGACGCTGGCGCTCCACCGCGAGGAAGGCCCGCTCGTTCTGGAGGGAGGAGGCGAGCAGCGCGGCGGCCTGCTCGAACACGGCCTGGTTCGCGGCGGTGAAGGCGAGATCATGCCGCCGATCCCCGAGCAGGACCCCCCGGACCTCACCCCCTTCCCGCACCGGCACCGCGACGAGGGCGGCGATGCGCTCACCGTCCCGATAGTGCTGGAGCGCCCCGAGGTTGCTCCCCTTCAACCCGTGCAGCCGGGTTGGATCGCCCGTCAGGGCCACGTTGCCGGCGATCCCCTCCCCCACCGCCACCTCCCGATCGCTGAGCCGATCGCTCCCCGAGACCGCGTCCAGCAGCCGCAGCCGACCACCTTCCGCGTCCCGCCAGTACAGCACGCACGAGTGCAGCCCGAACGCGTCGCGCAGCACCGCAAGCTGGAGATGGGCGGCCCGGCGCATCCCCTGAACCCCCTCCTGGAGCTGGAGGGCATCCCGCGCGGTGCTCGCCCCCTGCTCTCCCTGGGCGTTGAGCTGGGGCAAGAGCAGCCGGAAGGCCCGCGCCTCCTCGGTCATCCGCTGCCGATCGCTGTCCATGACCTGCTGATGCCGCCGTCGGGAGGCCGCAAGCTGTCCCCGGAGCAGTAGCCAGTAGCTGGCGGCGAAGAGCCCGCCGAAGAGCCAGTGGCAGGCCAACCAGGGGAGGACCTGGGCCGGCGGATCGCCGAGGGCCAGGGGGAGCAGCTCGAGGAGCAGCGCGAGGCCGATGAGGAGGCCGGCCGCGAGCTTCTCGGTCAGGACCGCGGTGCAGGCGATGAACAGCAGCATGGCGGGGAACAGCGGCGAGGCGGCGCCGCCGGTCAGCCGGAAGAGGACGTGCAACCCGACGACGATGAGCACGCCGAGCCGCAGGTCCTCCAGCCGCGTGGCCGGGGCCTCCGCCGGCGACTCCAGCAGGCGGATCCGCGCCACGACCCGGAGGGCGAGGAGGACCAGCAGGAGGCCGAGGGACGCGATGGCCCAGGGACCAGGGGCTCCCTCGTACCACCCGGCGGCGAGCGCGACGATCAGGCCGGCGGCGCCGAGGAAGGCGTGGTTCTCGAGGAGGAGCCGCCGGCCACGGGCCGCCAGCGGAAGAGGTCGTCTCACCGCGGTGCCGCCCCCATCGCTCCAGGCTGCTCGGATCGAGCGTCGAAGAGGAAGATCAGCTCGCCGTCCTTGACCCAGCCCAGGTGAGAGCGAGTCGCCTTCTCGATGTACAGCGGGTTGGTCTGCAGGGCCGCGATGCGCTCCTGGAGCTGCTGGTTGTGGGACTCGAAGTCGGCGCAGGCCTCTTCGAGCTGGGCCAGGTTCTCGGCGTACTGCCGGCGCTCCTGCTCCCGGTCGGTGGAGAGCGCGTAGACGGGCACGGCGACGGACAGCAGCGCCCCGGCCACCCCGAGCAGCAGCCAGCCGAAGGAGGTCAGCCGGCGGGGCCGGGACTCCGCGGGCAGCGACTCCACCTCCGGCGAGACGCCCGAGGGTCGGGGATGTGAAGGCCACGAAGGGATCACTAGGTCCTCCTGGCGCGACCGGGACCATCCCATGCTGACACGGCAGATCGAGCGTGTCCAGCTTTTCCTGACCTGGTGATCGACAGATCGTGCAGAGATCACTAGGCGGATCGTGCGATCGCCCAGCTCCGACCGCCCGAGGGTGCGTCCGGCCGCGACGGCGGCCGCCGCTGGTGCTGGGGGGCGGCGATCCGGACCCGACGAGTGGAGGGGGGCCAAGCGGAACGAGCGGGCCTCCTCATCCGCCGGGCCCGATCCTGCGAGAGGGGGCTACTGCTCGGCGAGGAGTTCCAGGATTGCCCGACGGGTGCGTGCCAGATCGAAGCGCCCGAGCACCCAGCCCGCGGTCCGCCCCCGGCGGTCGAGCAGCACGGTCATGGGCAACCCCGGCAAGGTGCCGAACGGAGTCTCACGGCGGAACATCGGCTCCGAGGCGAGGAGCAGTGGATAGCCGATGCCGTAGCGCTCACGGAACAGCTCGACCGTCAGGGCGCCCTGGAGATCGAGGGAGATGCCGACCACCTGCAGACCGCGCTCCCCCAGCTCCCGCTGCAGGGAGAGCAGATCCGGCACCTCGTCCAGGCAAGGGATGCAGTCGGTGGCGAAGAAGTTGACGAGCAGGATCTGGCCTCGATAGGACGCGAGGGTGGTCGACGTGCCGTCGAGGCGACGGAGCGGCTCGCCGAGCTCGGGCTGCGGTCGATCCGCCGCCGGAACGACGATCCGCGCCCCCCCGGGGCAGCCCGCGCCGGCGAGGACCGTGAAGAGCCCGACGAGCAACAACCAGGGAACAATATTCTGCCTACACTTCACGGCTGGAGCAGTCCCGCCAGGGCCCCGAGGGCCTGCTGGGCCCGGGTGAGGCGGAGGTGCAGCCGCAACCGATCGAGGTCGTCCAGGCCGTCGGCCGAGTTGATCACCGCCTCCACCAGCCGCAGCCGGTCCCGCGCCATGACGATCTTGTGCAGCAGGGCGTCGAGGGGAAAGTCCTTGGGTGCGACGGTCTCCCGGCCCGGGACGACGACCAGGCGGCCCGCGAGGAGCTCCGGCCGGCGTGGCGGATCGCCCAGCGGGCCGAGCTCCGCGGTCAGCACCTCACGCAAGGCCCCGGTCAACCGGCTCAGTTCACGGCCTGCCACCTCTCCCTCCACGCGCTCAGGGCCCTGCTCCGGGGGACGCGAGCGGGCGACCAGGCCCTCCCGGGGTCCCCACCTCAGCGCTTCTTGCGCGGCGGGGTCCCGAGCGGGCGCATCTTCGGGCGCTGCGGCGCGGCCCGCTCGAGGAGGCGCCGGGCAGTCGCCTGGGCCGCCGCGCTCTCGGCCTGCCGTCCGTGACGAAGATAGAACGCGGCGAGGCGCGAGTACAGGTAGGGCTGCTGGGGCGCCAGGACGATGAGCCGCTTCAGTTGCCGCTCGGCGTCGTCGGGCCGGTGCAGCCCCTCGAAGACCACCGCGAGCAGGCTGACCGTCACCGGATTGGTCGGGCGCTGGGCCGCGGCCACCTCGAGGTGGCCCCGCGCCTCGTCGAGCTCGCCCGCCTCGAGGAGCAGGGCACCGAGCCGCTCGTGAGCGTGGGTCAGATCGGGACGACGCACCACCGCCTGCCGGTACCGGCGGATGGCCTCCGCTGGCTCGCGCCGCTCCTCGTGGCTGAGCCCCAGCTCGTACAGCAACTGGTGGTTGTCGGGGTCCACCTCGATGGCCTCGGCGAGGAGCCGGGCACGACGGTCCGGCTCGCGGTCCAGGGAGCGCAGGGTCTGGGCGAGGGCCAGCTTGGCCAAGGACCAGGTCGGGGTGATCTCCAGCAAGCCCTCGAGGAGCGGCAGCACCTCCTCGAACCGACTCTCGGCCATCAGGCGGCGGGCGTCGAAGTACGCGAGGCGGGCCCGCTCGAGGGGGGCCACCGCCGGAGAGGTCTCGCTGCTCGGGGAACCGACCACGGGGAGGTCGGTGGGCAGCGGCGTGGCCGGCGCGGCGGAGGCGTGCCCGACCAGCCCCAGCGCCAGACCGAGCCCGAGCAGCCGCCACCCGGAGGTCAACGCTCGCCTCCCGGCGAGTCGAGCTCCACGTCACGCTCCCGGCGGGTCCGCTCCAGACGTCGCTGGGCCGCCTGGACCTCGTGGTTGCCAGGAGCCTTGCCGGCCGCGTCGCCTAGCACCTGCGCCGCCTCGTCGAACCGCTCCTGACGCTGGAGCAGGCTGGCGATCTCGAGCAGGAGCGGGACGTTGCCGGGGTAGGCGTCCCGGAGCCGGGCCAGGCGCCTCGCGGCCTCCTCCGGGTTGCTCGGGCTGATGGCCTCGGCCAGGAGCACCTGGAGGCGGAGGTCCGCGGGAGCCAGCCGGCTCCCCTGGTGCAACTGCTCGATGGCCGCCGGCGCTTCACCCACCTCGAGCAGGGCGCGACCGAGCAGGAGGCGAGCCGCCGCACTCTGGGGATGGGTGGCGACGAGCTCCTGCAGCCGGGTGACACGCTCCTGGGGGAGCACCAGCTCCTCGGCCCCGTCCAGCTCGACCGCGAAGAGCTGCGCGGGCAAGGAGGCCGGATGCCAGGTCAGCGCCTCGGCGAGGAGCGGACGGGCGCTGGCCGGGGAGTCGTCGCGGAGCCAGAGCTCGCGCCCTTCTTCCACGAGGAGGTCGGCGAGGCGCTGGCGAGCGGCGGCGTGCTCCGGCTGCTCGGCGAGCACCTTGCGGTACAGGCTCTCGGCGCGCACGGTCTCGCCGCCTCTCCACGCCTTCTCGGCGTCCTGGAAGAGGTCGCCGGAGGAGGCACAGGCCAGCACGTGGAGGGGCAGCCCCCCCGGGCCGAGCCACGTCAGCCACCGGAGGATCGGCGAGCACGGCAAACGGAGCGGGGGCAGGCGGCGGCGGCGGCAGGACACCTCTAGCGAGCGAAGGCCTCGGCGACGATCCCGGCCAGCTCGTTGCGGAGCTCGACGATGAGGGGCGGCGGCGGATTGACCTCCCAGTCCCAGGCGAAGTTGGTCTCCAGCCGCCGGAGGGTCTCGTCCTGGCCATAGCCCAGCCGCCGGAGCAGCGCCGCTCGCTCCTTCACCTCGAGCCGATACATGGACTTCGCCTTGTCGGGTGCCAGGGAGAACTGGCCGGGGATCTCGCTGTGAAGGTAATCGAAGGGCATGCGGGCCTCCTGCAGGATCAGCGAGTCTGGTTTACCAGGAGCGGAGGAGGGGGTCAACCTCCCCGGCTCCTGGCTGGCATCCCCGGGACGACTGGCGTAGACTGAGCTGGCGAGCCATGGGAGGAGAGATCGCGGATGTGCCCCATCGACCGGAGCAGGGAGGCCCAGCAAGGCAGCCGGAACAGCACCGCGCAGCAACCTCCCGTCGGGGGGGACGGTCACTCCATCGCGCCCGGGCAGTTGCTCGAGCTGATGCCCGCCGGGCTAATGGTGGTGGACCAGCAAGGTCTCATCACCTACGTCAACGCGGCCGCCGCCGGCCAGTTCGGCTACCGGACGGAGGAGCTGCAGGGCCGGTGGTTCGTCGATCTGGTGGCGCCCGAGGACCGGCTCCACGCCTTGCCGGCCTTGCTCCGGGGCGAGTGCCACACCGACAGCCCGATCCACCTCCGGGTCCTGCGGGCGGACGGCACCTTGGCCCTGGCCGAGCTCGAGGGGCAGGTCTTTCCCGACGAGCAGGGGCAGCGGCACACGGTCACGTTGATCCGTGACGTGACCCGGACCACCAGCCTCGTCGAGCAGACCCGCGCCCGGGACGTGCAGGGGGCCATCACCACCTTCGCCAGCGGCATGGCCCGGGAGCTCGACCAGTTGCTCGGTGAGCTGCAGAGTGGCTCGCTCGCACCGATCGACGACGGGGCCTCCTCACCCACGCGCGTCGCCTGCCTGGCCGCGCAGCTCGCGCGGGGCGCCGAGATCGCCGGCCGGCTACACGCCATCGCCGGGACGCCGTCACGGGAGGGCCTCGGACAGCTCCAGTTGAACGAGACGGTGGAGCAGGTCTGCGCGGAGCTGCGGCCCCAGACCAGCCCGATGATCCTCCTGCGCACCGCGCTCGCTCCCGACCTGCGGCCCATCCTGGGCTCCCGGGACGGGTTGCGCCGGATCGTGCTCCAGCTCTGCCGGAACGCCTGCGACGCGATGCCGCTGGGTGGACACCTGTTGCTCCGCACCGACAACGTCTCGATGGACGAAGGCGCGCAGTACGGGATCCCCGACGCTCGCCCCGGCCAGTTCGTGATGCTGACCGTCCAGGACGATGGCGTCGGCATCGATGCGCTCACCCTGGAGCGGATCTTCGAGCCCTACTTCACCACCCACGGCCGCGAGCAGGGGAGCGGGATGGGGCTGGCGCTGACGCAGGCCATCGTGCGCGCCCACCGCGGCTTCATCTCGGTGGAGAGCCAGCCGGGACGTGGCACCCGGGTCCGGGTCTACCTGCCCGTGCCCTCGGCGCCGACCCCGGAGCCCCGGGCCCGGACGAAGACCGGCCTCTTCCGGCGGCGGGGACGCGAGGTCATCCTGCTCATCGACGACCGGGAAGGGATCCGCCCCTCGCTGCAGCCGGTCCTCGCCCTGCTCGGGCACCGGGTGCTGGTCACCGGGGACGTGGAGACGGCGCGCGACCTGTTGCTCCAGGTCGGCCGGCTGGTCGAGATCGTCGCGGTCGACCTGGGCGATCCACGCAGCGAGCCAGTCCGTGTGATTGAAGAACTACGTGCCCAACGGACGGATCTGCGATTCCTCCTGTGCAGGGAGGAGGCCCTCGCTCCGGCCGGGGAGCTGGCCGACCTGGCAGGCATCCGGAGCGTGCCGCGCAACGCCCCGAGCGTCCTGCTCCAGCAGGCCATCCACCAGCTCCTGGACGAGAGCTGACCTCCGGCGGCCCCGCCCCCGCGCCCCCTCCCCTACTGGAGGAACCCCTGCAGTTGCCGGGCCGAGTCCCCCGTCAGGCAGAGGAAGCGCAGGCCGAAGCCCGGGCAGTGCAGCCGGCCGGTACGCGGATCGCGCAGCACGCCCTGCACCCGCACCACCTCTCCCTCCCCGACGATCTCCCCGCCTCCCTGGGGGAGTGCGAAGCGCACGGCGAAGCGCTCGCCCTCCTCGGGGAGCAGATCGCTGCGGAGGAAGAGGCCACTGTGGCTGACGTCGAGGACCGGCAAGGCGACCGGGCCGTCGCCGTCGTCGAGGACTGCCGTGCCGGGGAGGTGGCGTCGGGTGGCCTGGCGGGTCTCGTGGCGCATCTCGTCTCCTCGGGGACCTCCCGCGGTCGGACGCGGAACGAGCCCCACTTGCAACTACATCAACCTTCATGTATCCAAAGGAAGGAGATGTCAACTTCGCGGGCTGCGAATCTGCGGGCGCACTCGCACCGGTTGCCCCCACCGTTCCCGGAGGAGCGCAATAAACGATGCCCGCCGGACGGTCGGCCGCACCGTCGCGGCGCGCTCCCGCCGGGCCCGGGCCGGTTTCCGACCGGCAGGAGACCGGACGCATGATCGTCCTGCTGCTGCACCTGCTCTGCTGGCCCATGGCCTTGCTCTGGTCCCTCGGGCTGCTCCTCCGCCTCGTGCAGCGCCCGGACCCGTCCCTCCGCCTCGAGGAGGTGGGGCTCGAGCCCGACCCGCCCCCGGAGCTGCTCCTCACCGTCGTCATCCCGGCCCGCAACGAGCAGCGCAACATCCAGCGGGCGGTCCGCGCGGTCCTCGCCCAGGACCACCCGGGCCTCGAGCTGATCGTGGTCGACGACCGCTCGACCGACGAGACGGGCAAGCTCGCGGCCGCCTGCGACCCGGCGCGCGTGCGGGTGGTCCCGGGAGGAGGCCCCCCCGCCGGCTGGGCCGGCAAGCCGGCGGCCTGCCAGCTCGGTGCGGAGCAGGCGGGCGGCGAGTGGCTGCTGTTCCTCGACGCAGACGTGGAGCTCGCCCCCTGGGCCATCCGCCGCAGCCTGGCCGTCGCCCGCGCCCGCCAGCTCGACCTGCTCAGCCTCTGGGGGAGCTGGCGGCTGCACTCCATCGCCGAGAAGCTCCTCTTGCCGGCCATCGGCGGCTTCGTGCGCGCCGCCCACCCCCTCGACCGGGTCAACGATCCCCGTCGGCGGGAGGCCTTCGCCAATGGCCAGTTCCTCCTCTTCCGGCGGTCCGCGTACGCACGGCTCGGCGGCCATGGCCAGGTGCAGGACGCGGTGCTCGAGGACGTGGCCCTGGGCCGTGCGGTAAAGCGCGCCGGGATGCGGCTGGGCATGCTGCTCGCCCCCCAGGCCTTCGCCGTGCGGCTGTACACCGGCCTGGGGGAGATCTGGCGCGGCTTCGCCAAGAACCTGTACGCCGGAATGGATCATCGCCCGGGCCTGGCCTTGCTGGCCGCGAGCTTCGTCGCCTGGATGCACCTCGGCCCCATCGGCGCGCTGCTCGCGGGAGCGCTCGCCGGGTCCTGGCCCTTCGTGGTGGCCGGCGGCGTGAGTCTGGTCGGACAGCTCGGCGTGCGCGCCCTCGAGGAGCGAGAGGCCGCACGCTGCCCGCTCTGGGCCCTGGGCCAGCCCCTCGCGCATCTCGCGCTGGTGGGGATCCTGATCGACGCGGTCCTGCGGCACCACCTGGGCCTGACCGTGGGCTGGAAGGGGAGACCCGTGCGTCCCTGAGGACCGGGAGCAAACACGCCGCCACGGCCCGGGACGCCTCGACCGGACGAACTCACGCACGGACTCGCCTATCCGAAACAGATCGGCTAGACTGAAGGTGCCAGGTCGGCGATCCCAGCAACCCCGTGGCGCTCAGCCACTTCGATGTGAGGAACAGCATCATGACGATCCGCAACTGCACACGATTCTGCTTGTCGGGAGTCTTCGCGTTCGGCCTCTTGCTCGCGGCGAGCTGTGGAGACGACGACGGGGGCAAGACCACGGGCGAAGGCGAGGGCGAGGGCGAGGGCGAGGGCGAGGGCGAGGGCGCCGAGGGCGAGGGTGCCGAGGGCGAGGGCGCCGAGGGCGAGGGTGCCGAGGGCGAGGGTGCCGAGGGCGAGGGCGCCGAGGGCGAGGGCGAGGGCGCCGAGGGCGAGGGCGAGGGCGCCGAGGGCGAGGGCGAGGGCGCCGAGGGCGAGGGCGAGGGCGCCGAGGGCGAGGGCGAAGGCGCCGAGGGCGAGGGCGAGGGCGCCGAGG
>JAVEVO010000216.1:0-10290 GCA_034005005.1 Myxococcota bacterium | reverse complement strand
GTCGCTGGCGAGGACGTAGTCCGCGCTGAGGCTCTGGCCGTCCCTCTTCGGGTACAGGGCGTCCTTGTCGCCCGGCGCGTCGAGGTAGACGTAGCCGTGCGCCCGCAAGAAGCCGACCCAGGGGAGCCGCTCCCGGTCCCGCCCGAGCCGCCCGCGCAGCGGATCGTAGCCGTCCCGCGCGATGGCGTTGACCCGCCACGCGTCGTCGAGCGCCAGCCCGAGGCGCGCGAAGAGGTCGGCGAAGCGGACACCCCGGCGGGTGACGACGATGACGTCGGCCTCGTTCTTGGCCGCGCCGGACAGCTCGTGGACGGGCAGGTCGTTCACCGAGACCGTGTGCAGCTCACCGTCCGCGGTCTTCAGGGTCAGCAAGGGATAGGGGCAGTTCGCGGTGTCGCCGTCCATCCCCGGGGAACGCGCCACCTCGGCGCTGGGCTGGTCGCTGCAGCTCGATGCGGGCAGGGCCAGACCACCGAGGAGCAGGACGCGCCCGACGAGCCCGGCCCACCCCCGCCCGCTCGCCACCTGGTACTCATGATCCATGGATCGTCCACCAACAGGTACCATGGTCAGATCTCCAGCTCCAGGCCAACCCACAGCCGCCGGCCGGCCAGGGGAGACAGGCTGCCCGCGGCCCAGGCCTCGTCGGTGAGGTTCTCGCCCCGCAGGGTCAGCAGCAGGGGGTACGCCCGTCCCAGGGGCAGGGGCTGCCGCAGGACCGCGTCGAGCAACACGTACGCCGGATACCGCTGCTCGATCCACCCCCCCAGGGAGGCGTCGACGTACGCGCCCGCGGCGCGCCCCTGGCCGGTCAGCTCGAGCCGCAGCACGCTGCCCCAGGGGGCGAGCAGCCGCAAAAAGGCCGTGCCCGCGTGTTCGGGCACGAAGTCGAGGGGCCGGTCCAGCTCCTCGTCGCGCCCCCGGGTGAAGGCGTAGCCCAGTCCGGCGCCGAGCCAGGGAGCCGGGGAGAACTCGCCCTCGAGCTCGGCGCCGAGGACGGTCGCGCCGCCGGCATTGACGTAGCGATCACGGGGGTGGGCGATGCGATCCGCGAGCAGGTCTCCGTAGCCCCGCAGCCGCACCTGCGTCCGCGGGAGCGCGGCCGGCGCCCAGGTGAGGGAGAGCTCGGCCCGGTGCAAGACCTCGGCCTGCAGGGCCGAGTTGCCGCCGAGCACCCCCGAGAACAGCTCCTTGAGGGTCGGCGGCCGCAGCCGGCGCCCCAGCCCGAGCAGCAGCCGCACGTCGTCGGTCGCGGCCCAGTCCGCTTGCACCCGGGCCTCCCAGCCCGGGGTCGGGCTGTCCGCGACGGGCCAGCGCTGGTCCTGGTGCTCCTCGACGACCAGGCGCCGGCCGCTCCCGCCGAGCCCGGCGAGCAGCTTCACCGGTCCGAGCAGCAGGGTCTGCTCCGCGGCCAGGGAGAGGCGGGTGGAGGCATAGCGGTCCCAGGGCCCCCACTGCGCCTCACCGACCCGCAGCTCCCGCTGGTGGCTGTCGTCGAAGCGGAAGTCACCCGCGAGGTCGAGGCGGGCCCGTCGCCCCGTGCGCCAGCTACCGGCCAGGCGCCCGCCGACGCTGGTGCCGGTCAGCTCCGACGAGGCGAACCAGGCCCGGGGATCGGTCGTGAGCCGCTGGTAGCGACTGTCTTCGTAGTCGTCGAGCTGGTCGGCGTGGCGGTTCAGGGTGAGGCTGGCCTCGGCGCCGAGCAGGCCGAACCCCGCGGGCGGCGCGCTCGGGTGATAGGCCCCGGACAGGGCCGCGACCCCCGTGGTGTAGGAGTCGAAGCGCCAGTAGCGCACCACTCCCGCACTCTCGTACGGCGGGATGCCACGCTCCTGGTCGAGGAGGTGGCCGAGGAGGTCGACCCGCCACGCGCCCCGACGCAGGCTCGCCTTGCCGAAGAGCAGCCGACGGTCGTGATCGCTGCCCGTGCGCAGACCGCCATCCTCGTGGAACTCGGCGTTGCGGGCATTGGGCCGCCAGGAGTCGGCGATCTCGAAGCCGTCGGACACGCTGCGGGCCGCGGCGAGCTGCAAGGTCAGGGGGCCGAGGGGCAGCGCGCCCGCGAAGGCGGCCTGACCGTCCTGAACCTCGTCCCGGTGCAGCCCGCCCGCCTCGAGTTGGAGCCGCAAGGTGGGCCGGGCAGCCCGCGCGGGCGTCGCGAGCCGAACGATCCCCCCGGCCGCGCCCGGGCCGTACAGCAGGGAGGGGACTCCCCGCTGCACCTCCACCGTGTCGAGGTGCAGCACGGCGAGCGCGCCGAGGTCGTAGCCTCCCCCGTAGATCTCCTCCACGGGCACGCCGTCGAGCAGCACCAGATGGCCGCCCCCCAGGCCGCGCAGGTACAGGCTGGCGCCCGACTTGGGGTGCCGACGCAGGGTGACGCCGGGCAAGCCCTGGAGGGCCGCGGCGAGGTCGACCACACCCCGCTCCTGCAGCTCGCGGCGGGTGAGCAGGCTGCTGTCGGCCGCGTCGCTCTGGCGCTCGCCGAGCACCATGGTGGAGAAGACCAGGGAGCTGGCCGCCGTGCCCTCCTCGTCGGCCAGGTCGACCTCCCCGGGGGCGCCCGGCAGGGGGGACAGGGCGGCAGGGGACCTCACGGCCGCACGCGCTACGGGCTCGATCAGCGCGAGCTCGGCGGCCGCATCGGGCGCCGCGACGGGCACCGCGAGGTCGGCCGGCGGGACCTCCGTCGCCCACGCCAGGGACGACAGGCAGAGGGCCGGGCCGAGCAAGGCCCGCGCACCCCTGCCCCGCCGGGCCGCGCGAGGCGACCGGGCCGCCGGGGAGCAGGTCTTCGGCGTGGGCTCGGCGAGGCTCATACCGATGTTATTTGACGAATAGATCGGCGAGTGTCAAGGGGAGCCTGCCTCAGGGCGCCGCGGGGAGCCCGCCCCAGGCTGCGACGAAGAGGCGTCCGCTCCGCCAGTCCGCGTAGGCGAGGCGGCTCCCGTCGGGGGCCACCGTGGGCTGGAGCTCCGCGACGTCCGGGGTCGCGGTGAGCTGGACCCGGCGGCCGCTGCCTGGCTCCCAGAGGTAAAGATCGGACTGCTCCACCGGGGAGTCGGGGCGGTCGCCCCAGGTGGCGATGGCGTACACCAGCAGGTCCCCCCCGGGGAACCAGGCGGGGTCGACGCCGGGGCCCAGGTCGAGCAGCCCCGCGGCCCTGCGCTCCGGCAAGAAGACGTGCAGCCGGGCGGTCAGGCGCGGCCCCGTGCAGAAGGCCACGGCCCCCGTGCGCGCGACCTGCGCCCCCCAGGCGCCGGCTTCCGCCAGCAGCCGGCTCCCCGCGGCCGTGCGGTGGACCAGGCGGCCGCGGTACTCGTCCCAGAGGACCGCAGCCCCATCCTGGCTCCAGAGCACCTCGCCCTCGAGGTCGCGCGTCCCGGCCGGGATTTTTCGTGCTTCTGGTCTTGGCTCGCGCACGTCCGGGACGGGCTCGATTCGGCCGACCTGGAGGTCCAGGGCGTAGCGCCCCTGGCCACCCCGGCCCGCGGCGAGCAGCCGGCCGTCGCCGGTCCAGCGAGGGCTCACCAGGGGCTGCCCCGGATCCCCCACCGCCCGGACCTCTTGCAGCCCGGTGGACCCGGCGCTGCAGCCCACGGCCAGCCAGGCCCCCACCGCCAGGATCGAGGCCCGGCAGCCGGCACGAAGCGGTGATCGGACGAAGGCCAGGCGCATGGGGACCTCCTCGGGTCCGGCAACGAGGGACTCCCCCAGGGTGTTGGCCTCGCGACGGGGAGTCAAGGGGTCGAGCGCCGCCGGGGCCACTGGCGGGAAGCCGGGGCCGGGTGCTACAGTCGGGTCTCGAGGTGGAGGTGCCCCGATGCGCTCCTCTGGTCCCCGGGCGGTGCCGCCCCGTCCGCCCCGCGCCGACCGGGCCGCGTTGCTCGCCGGGCTGCCCTCCCGGCTCGCCGGATCGCCGGCCCGGCTGGCGTGGCTGCTGGCCCTGCTGCTCACCGGGACGGCCGGCGACGCGGTGGGCCAGCACTCCACCTGCGGCGGCCAGACCGACTCCTGCCCGTGCAACCGCGACACCCCCTGCTGGTGCTGCGACGAGAACATGGAGTTCGGCACCTCCTGCGGCAACTGCGTCTGGTGGGCCTGGCACGAGGCCTGCTGCAACTGGGCGGTGGGGCTCCCCTTCTGCGGCAACGCGGGCACCTGGGACGAGAGCGCCCGGGCCAGCGGCTACGCCATGGGCAACGCGCCCCGGGCCTCCTCGATCTTCGTCTGCAACCCGGGCGCGGGCTGCAGTGACTATGGTCACGTCGGCTGGGTGACCCGGGCCTACGACGACGGCTCCTTCGACACCACCGAGATGTCCTGCGGCGGCCCCTGCGGCGTGCTCTCCCGGCACCGCGGCGCGGGCTACGCCACGGCCGGCTTCATCTACGACCCGGACCCGGACGCGCCGGCGGAGGTGGACGACGCGGCCTTCGCCGGCGAGGACTGGCCCGACGGCAGCGAGGTGGTGGCCGGCACGCGCTTCACCAAGCACTGGCGCATGCGCAACACGGGCAACACGACCTGGACACGGGGGGGCAGCTACCTCTGGACCTTCGACGGCGAGGAGCGCTTCGGTGCCCCGGAGCAGGTGCTGCTGGCCGACGGCGAGCAGGTCCCGCCGGGAGCCGAGAAGGAATGGGCCGTGGAGCTGGTCGCGCCCGGCGCGCCCGGGAGCTACCAGGGCTACTGGCGCATGGACCGCTTCGGGGTCCACCGCTTCGGGCAGCGGGTCTGGGTCGCGGTGACGGTGATCCCGCGCCCCGACCCGGACGAGGACGGCGACGGGAGCCCGGCGAGCCAGGACTGCGACGACGGGGACGCCACCCGCGCGCCGGGCCGGGAGGAGCTCTGCAACGGGCGGGACGACGACTGCGACGGCCTCACCGACGAGGGAGTGTTCCGGAGCTGCGGCGCGTGCGACGCCGGGCGGGAGGAGTGCCAGGGAGGCGTCTGGGGTCCCTGCAGCGCGCCCACGGCGGTGGCGGAGAGCTGCAACGACGTGGACGACGACTGCGACGGCCAGACCGACGAGGGGCTCGACTGCGAGGTGGAACCCTGGCCCGACGGCGGGTCCCCCCGGCCGGATGCCGGCGGGCTCCCGGGGCCGGACGCCGGCCTTCCCGGGGAGGACGATGGGGGTGCGGTCGCGCCCGATGGCGGCCGCCGGGCTGACGGCGGCGCGACCCCGCCGCCGGTGGTCGTCCAGCGCACCTTCGGCTGCACCTGCCGCCAGGGCGAGCCCGCGGGGAGCCAGGCGCCGGAGGGCGCCGCGGTCGGGGCCGGTGTCCTGCTGGTGGTGCTGGCCTGGATGAGACGAAGGTCCTACCACCGGACCTCCAGCTAGCAGGGCCGGGCCGCGACGAGGCTCCCCTCCCGGCCGTCCACCTCGACGCTGAGCAACCGCCGGCTGTACCGTATCCACCCGGTCGAGACACTTCCACGCCAGGGCAGCAGCCAGGAGCTGCCGCACCGCCACCTCTGCACCCTGGTCGTCTGCGTAGCCGGCCTGCAGGGCCGCGTCCTCGATCGGCTCTTCGAGGGCGTCTTCGGCGACCCGCGGCGGGGCTTCGCTCACCTCCGGGGGCTGCTGCCCGCGCGCCTGGCCGGCACCCTCGACCCGGGGACGGTGCGGACGGTGTCCGGGAGCTACGTCGACAGCCGGCTGCGCACCCGGGAGTCGGACCTGCTCTTCCAGGTGCAGCTCGCGGGCTCGCCCGTGCTCATCTACCTGCTCTTCGAGCACCAGAGCCACGCCGACCCACGGCTGCTCTGCCGGCCTGAGCGACGGTGGCAAGCGGTCTGCCTGGTCTTGGAGTATTGCTTGAAGGTGGACAGAGACGTGACGGAGCAGGATCTGCAGGTCCTATTCGATGACTCCGACCTGCCCGAGGCCCAGGAGGCGATCCTGACCCTCGCGGAGAAGTGGCTCCAGCAAGGCAGGGAGGAGGGCCGGGAGGAGGGCCGGGAGGAGGGCCGGGAGGAGGGCCGGGAGGAGGGCTGACAGGAGGGCCGGCAGGAAGGCCTGGCGCAAGGCCTCCAGCAGGGTCAGCGGCTCCTCCTGGTGCGGCAGTTGCGGCTGCGCTTCCGCCGGCTGCCCCGCGCGGTGGTCGCCCGGATCGAGGCAGCCGGCCCCGCGGAGCTGGAGCGCTGGTCCGAGCGGATCCTCACCGCCCGCACGCTTGCCGAGGTCATGGCGGACCCGAGATGATCGCGAGGTGGGGCTGCAGCCCGCTATCCAGCTATACCGCCTCGTGCAGCATCGAACAGGCCGATTCCGAACCCGAGATCCCCCCCGAGGAACGCTGAGCCCCGCGCCCGTCCACGCTCCGCGTCGCCCGCGCCATCCGGGAGTCCCCCGCCGCGCCGAAGCCCGGCTCGGACAGCGCGGACGGCTGACGCTCAGCTCGAGACTCCGGGAGGAGCCCCGGAGTGGCGATCGGGACGGGTCGCGGCAAGGCCAGGCTCAGCCCTTCGGATCCTGCTCCTCCAGCAGCGCAGCCGCTTCTCGCTGGAGCACGGGGAGATGTGGTTCCATCACCCCACCAGCCGACGCACGCCACAGATCCGGCAGAGGTCGGTGACCTGCTGCCAGCACCCTCGCCAGCTCCTCCCTCACGGCATTCCCCTCCTCGAGCCATGCCGGGGCAGACCCCAGATTCCACCTGATCGTGCGCTCCGGAGGTTGACCGGGCAAGAGGAGCAGGACGGGCCACACCGGGGCAGGGCTGCGCGGCGGGCTCGCCGAGGCTGATGCCGATATTGCTTGACGGATAGATCGGCAGGTGTCAAGGGAAGCCTGCGGTTCGCCTTGCCCAGGAGGAGCCATGGCGCCAGGGGAGAGGGAGCAGGAGCGGGTCACGGACTTCCGGCTGCAGCCCATCGGCTGGGTACTTTCGGCCTATCATTCATTCGACGAGATCCCCCCGCAAGGCGGCCCCGCGGAGATCGAGCTGCTCCCCGAGCTGCTACCCGGGCTCACGGGGATCGAGAACAGCTCCCACCTGATCGTCCTGGCCTTCCTGCACCAGGCGGACCGTCGGACCCTGCAGTCGTTGCCCCGCAAATTCGACCCCGAGAGCCCGGAGCGGGGCGTCTTCGCCACCCGCTCGCCCGCCCGGCCCAACCCCCTGTCCCTGACGGTGGTGCGGTTGCTGTCCCGTGACGGCTGTCGCCTCACGGTCGATGGGCTGGACCTGCTCGACGGCACGCCCGTCGTCGACCTGAAGCCTTACTGCCCCGCGGTGGACAGCGTCCCCGCGGCCCGCCACCAGCGCCGCTGCCGGCAGGACCTGCTGCCTCCCGAGGAGCTGGCTGCGTGCCTCGACCGGGAGTTGGAGAACGGCCTGGGGCAGGGTGCGGGTGCGCCCGAGGCCCGGCTGGCCGTCGAGGCGGTGCTCCGGCTCTGCCGGCGCCTCGGGGTGGACCCCCGCTCGCCGGAGCTCTCGCTGCTGGTGAGCCGCCCGGGCCCCCTGGCCGAGGGGCTCGCGGCCCTCACCGGGGCCACCGGCCTCTCCGGGCGGCTGCGCGTCGACGTCACGCCGGGCCCGCCGACCATCTTCTTCGTGCACCCCGCCGGCCACCTGCGGCTCGTCGCCCGCCAGGTGACGGCCCCGCCCGGTGGCGACCCCATGGCCCCCGGGACCGGGCTCTGGGTGCTGGAGGAGGAGCCGACCGCCTCCCTGGCCGCGCCCGGGGAGCCCTCTCGGTGATCACCGTGCAGGCCTCCGCTCCGGCGGCACCGCCCGCCGCGCGCGACCTGTTCTGGGCCCACGCGGCCGCGTTCGGCGCGTTCTGGGGCACCCTCGAGATCACCCTCGGCTCCTTCTTGCACACCCTGCGGCTGCCCTTCACCGGAGCCTTGCTCGCCGCCCTGGGAGCCGGGCTGCTGGTCGCCGCCCGCCAGCTCCGGCCGGCCCGGGGCGGCAGCCTCGCGGCCGCGGGCATCGCCGCGCTGTGCAAGTCCCTCTCCCCGGGCGGCGTGATCTTCGGTCCCATGGTCGGCATCCTGCTCGAGGGAGCCCTGGTCGAGCTCGCCTTGCTGCCCGCACCCCGTGCCCGCCTCGGCGCGGCCGTGGCCGGCGCCCTGGCCGCGCTGATGGCCGGGACGCAGAAGTTCGTCGTCCAGTTCCTCTTCTACGGCGGCACCCTCTTCGAGCTGTACGTCGCCCTGCTGCGCCGGGCGGGCGAATGGCTCGGCGCACCAGACTCCGGCTTCTGGATCGTCGCGGCCCTGCTCGGCCTGCTGGCCCTGCTGGGCGCGCTCGGCGGCCTGCTCGGCTGGAAGGTGGGACGGGACGCGGCCGCCTTGCTCGACCGCCAGGCCGCAGGACAGGTCGCTTGACCCTGCGACTCCCGCCACCGCTGGTCCTGGCGGTCGCGCTGGGGACCTTGGCCCTGCAGTTCTCGGGCGACCTGCTCCGCTCCCTGCTGGCCCTGGTGCTCTGGATTGGGACCTTGGTACTGGTCGACCGGCAGAGCCTCCGCCGGCTCTGGCTCCCCCGCTTCTGGGCCTTCTCCATCGCCATCGCCCTGGGCAGCGGCCTGCTGCTCGGGGAGCGGGACACGGTCTGGCTGGGCCTGGCGATCTCGGGCAAGGGGCTGCGGGCCGGGGTGCTGATGGTCGTGCGGGGCGCCTACCTCTTCGCGCTCGCGTCCTGGGGCAGCCGGCAACTCACGGGCACCGGGATGCGCCGCCTGCTGCGCCGCATCGGCCTGATCCGCTTCGGCGAGGCCCTCGAGGTCGCGTTCGGCCTGCTCCCGGAGCTGGCCACGACCCTGCGGCGGGCGGGGGGCGAGGTCTCGGGCGGACGGGGGCTGCGTGGGGTCCGACCGGGCCACTTCTACCAGACCGCGGTCCAGGTGGTCGCGCAGACGGGATTGCTCGCGATCCGGGTGGCGAGCGAGAAGGCCCGGCCGGCGGTCGAGACGCCCCCCCCCGCCCCCGCGGCCAGCCGGATCCTCTGGCGGATCGCCCTGATCGGCGAGCGGGGCGAGGGCAAGACCTCGACCCTGCAGCGCCTCGGGGAGCGGCTGCGGGAGCAGGGGGTGACGGTCGGCGGGATCCTCCAGCCGGGGGTCCACGAGGGCGACCAGCGGGTGGGCTACGGGCTGCGGGACGTCCTCACGGGCGAAGAGCGGCCCTTCGCGACGAAGGGTGCACAAGCGGGGCTGGGCTTCACCTTCGACCCCGCGGGCTGGACCTGGTCTCGCGACGCACTGGCCCGGGGCGACGAGGACTCCGAGGTCCTGTTGGTGGACGAGCTCGGCCGCCTGGAGGCGCGCGGGGAGGGCCACCTGCCGCCCCTGCTGGCCCTGGCCCCGGAGGGTCGGGCCCGGGTCTGGCTCTGCGGGGTGCGCGCCGGGTGCGAGACCGAGATCGCCCAGCGCCTGGGGCCCTGGGACCGGCTGCAGCCCTTGCCAGCGCCCGGGAGCGCCGAAGAGGAGGAGCTGCTCCAGGAGGTCCGCCGGCGCGCCGGCTAGGAGCGTGTTGCGCAAAGCGTTCTGCTGCGGCGGCCGATGCATCGGCGCATGGTGCGTCAGCACCGGCCGATCCGTCCTCGACGTACCTAGGGAGCACGTCGAGCAGGGGCGGCCGCGGCCGGGAGGCTGCCCGGGCTACTCGGCCGGCTCGACGGTGCGCAGGTCGGTGCTCCCGTCGGCCTGGCGGTAGCAGAGGATGCGCACCGTGCCGCTGCGCGCGCTGAGCACCTCGATCTTGGCGTAGGTGCCGTCCACCAGGCGCAGCGCGTAGACGTTCTCGGTCATGGAGTAGCCGTCCGTCCCATTCCCGCCGTCGCGCCAGCCCATGCCGATCGCGCAGGTCTCGCCGTCCTCGGAGTCCTCGATGTAGCCTTCGGTCGGCGCGACGAGGACCTCGTGGTAGTCCTGCGCGTTGCCGAGGTCGACCGCGCCCACGCCGGGGGCGAGCCGCAGGTTGGGGCCAGGCCCGTCGTGGGCCATGAACAGATCCCAGCCCTCCTCCACCTGCTCCCCGACGACGGTCATCTCGGAGAGGATGATCTTCACCCGGTTGTTGTGCAGCAGGAAGCTGAGCTCGGTGGCGATGCCGGTCTCACCCTCTCCTTCGCCCTCGCCTTCACCTTCCCCTTCGCCCTCGCCTTCACCTTCCCCTTCCCCTTCGCCTTCGCCTTCACCTTCCCCTTCGCCTTCCCCTTCGCCGTCCCCTTCCCCTTCCCCTTCGCCCTCGCCCTCGCCCTCGCCCTCGCTGCCCTCGCCTTCGCCCTCGCTGCCCTCGCCCGCGCCCGCGCTGCCCACGCCCTCGCT
>JAVEVO010000215.1:0-10412 GCA_034005005.1 Myxococcota bacterium | reverse complement strand
GCTGGCCCATGAAGGCGAGCAGGAGGTCCTCTTGTACCTCCCGGGTCGGGGCGCCCTGCTGCGGGAGGAGCGGGGCGAGCGGACCTGGCACGCGGCCCGCGCCGCCAGTGGGGATGAGCCCGCCGGTCCCCTCGAGGAGGTCGCCTGGCAGGCCGGCTACCTCGCCGGGCGGCGGCTGGGCGCGCGCCCCCGCCGGGCGGTCGTCTGGGGGCTGGTGGCCGGCAGCCGGGCCCGGGAGCACGACGCGGCCACGCTCGACGCCCTCCCCACGCGCCTCGAGCTCGAGGACGGGCTGCAGCGGACGAGCTGGGAGCCCCGGATCCTGCCCGGCGGTCCCCCGCCCGCCTGAGATCGGCCCGCCTCCGCCCGCCGTGTCCGCACCGTGCGATCGGGCCCGGGCGCCTTCCCCCCTGTGCAAGGGGGCGATCGCGGCTACAATCCTTGCCCGATGACACCCGTGAGCGTCGGCGACACCAGGCTCCCCGTCGACTCGCCGGCCCCGCGGGCCGGCCTGCTCGACGACCCCCGGCGTGCGCGCTGGCTGGTGGGGCTGGCCCTCCTGCTCGGCCTGGTCGTCCGCCTGGTGGTCTCCCAGGACGCCGAGTTCGGCAGCGATATGGGCCTGGCCTACCCCGTCGCCCGGGGCATCGCCACGGGCGAGCACTTCCCGCTCATCGGCGCCGAGGCGAGCTGGGGCGGCCGTTCGCCCTTCCCCGGCTACTACTACCTCGCCGCGCCCGGGCTGCTCCTCGGGGACCGGCCCTGCCTGTGGATGGCCTGGGGGGCCCTGCTGTGCTGGCTCGGGCTGCTCCCCTTCGTGCGGCTGCTCTGGGAGCGCTACGGGCCGCGCGTCGCGGTGTTCGGGGCGGTCCTCGTCGCCACCTCGCCCTGGCACGTCTTCTACAGCGAGTCCCCCTGGTCGCCGAACCTCTCCGTGCCGGCCGCGGCCTGCATCCTCTACGTGCTGCACCGCGTGCTCGCCGCGCCGCGCAGCCGCTGGATCGCCCTGCTCCCGGCCGCCTACCTGCTGCAGGCCCACCTGTATCCCAACCTCCCGGTCACCGTCGGGGCGGGGGGGCTGATGCTGCTCGTGGCCCGCCCGGCCATCGCCTGGCGCTGGCTGCTGCTCGGGACGGGGCTCGCGGGCCTGACCGTGGTGCCGTCGCTGGTGCACCTGCTCCTCCAGGGGAGCGGGGAGCTGGTGCAGGTCGGCAACGAGCTGCCCTACCACCTCGGCAAGGACCTGCTCAACTCGGCCTACTCGGCCTTCCTCTACGGCACCTCGGAGATCTCCTACTGGATGGCAAAAGGCTACTGGTTCCGCTGGGATACTCTCTCCTGGCTCCAGGGCCTGCCCCGCACGCTGGACGTCAGCTACGGACCGCTGCTCGACCTCGTCGTGGTGCTCGGTCTGCTCGTCAGCGTGCTCGCCTGGGCGCGCGGCGCGACGCAGGGGGTCCGGGCGCTGATCCGCCGACCCTTGCGGGAGCTCGACCCCCTCGCGGTCGGGCTCGTGGGCGGCGCGCTCGCCTCGGTCCTCATGGGGCCGCTGCTGCACAAGCCTTTCCTGGTCCGCTACAACATCGTCCTGATCTGGCTCTCGTTCGTCCCGCTGCTTTTGCTGTACGCCCGCAGCGGCCGTCTCGGCCAGCGGCTGCTCGGCCTGTACCTGCTCGTGCTGGTCCCCGGGAACCTGGCGCTGGTCCACCATTTCTACGACCGGATCGCCCACCCCAACTCGGTCCGCACCATCCGCGACGTGGTCGGCATCGTCCATGCGGAGCAGGGCGCCCGCCCCTTCGAGCTGAGCTATCCGACCCGGCGGCTGACCCTGGCGGTGCGCCGCCTCGGCACCGGGATCCACGGGGCGGGCTGGCAGATGGTCGGCAAGGCGCCGGTGCGCTATGCGGTGCTGCCGCGCCCCGAGCGCATGAAGCCGCACCACCGGGCGCTGTACGAGGCTCCCGGCGCCCGGATCTGGGATATCTACCAGGCGGTGCTGGTGCGGGTGCCGGGCGCCCTGGCCAGCCCCCCGGCGGGCCCACATGCCAAGCCCGCGGTCGGCGCCACGCGCGTCGGTGCGGCGCGGCGGTAGGCGAGCTGGTTGGTAGATTTAGTGCCGACTGGTGCTGACGACGGCCGGGGGCGTCCGGAGGGGGCGAGCGCGAGGAGGGTGAGGTGAGGTCGAGCTTGCAGGGCGTCCTCGTACGGGGAATGCGACCAGGAGGCCATCCCACCCGGCGCGCGCTGGCGTGCCTGGGCCTCGTCGCCGGGCTGCTCGGGGGGTGCTCCTCCCCGCCGCCCGCCGCACCGGCCGCGTCCCTGGTCCGCTCCCCCGGCAAGGAGCCGGTCGAGCTGATCTTCGGCGGCGACGTCAGCTACGCCCGGGGCGTCGCCAGCGTCATCCGCAAGCGGGGCCAGGGGGATCCCGGCAGCATGCTGGCTCCCCTGGCGCCGGTCCTGAGCGGGGCCGACCTGGCCCTGGTCAACCTGGAGTCGGTCGCGGCCCCCGCGGACCTGGCGCCGGCCGCGGCCAAGAAGTACCTCCTGCGCGCCGATCCGGCGCACTTCGCGGCCCTGCCCCGGGCCGGGATCGACGTCGTCACCCTGGCCAACAACCACGTCCTCGACTACGGGCGGCCCGCGGTGCTGCAGACCCTCGAGGCGCTCCGCCTCAACGGGATCGCACCCCTCGGCCTGCGGCACGACGCGGCCGCGGCGCAGGAGCCCTTGCTCGCGGAGGTCGGCAAGGTCCGCTTCGCCCTGCTGGCCTACAACGCCAAGGGCTACGGCGCGCCGCGCGACTACTTCCCCCGGCCCTTCGACTACGACCGGGCCCAGATCCGGCGCGACATCCAGGCGGCCCGCGCCCGGGCCGACCACGTCGTCGTCACGGTACACTGGGGGGACGAGTACGACCTGCAGTTCTCCCCCCGCCAGCAGGAGGAGGGGCGGCTGTTCATCGATGCGGGGGCGATCCTGGTCGTCGGCCACCATCCCCACGTCCCCCAGGGGGTGGAGGAGTACCGTGGCGGTCTGATCGCTCACAGCCTCGGCAACCTCCTGTTCGACATGATCTCCAACTACAAGGTCGAGCGCACGCGCCGCTCTTTCTTGCTCACGACGACCTTCGACCGGCAGCGCCTGCTCTCCTGGAAGCTGCTGCCGATCCAGGCCGACCGGTACTTCCGGCCCAAGATCACGCCCACGGTGGACGTCGAGTCCTTCGTCCTCCCGCCCCCGAGGACGACCTTCCGCTTCTCCAGCGCCCTGGCCACCTTGCAGGCGCGGCGCCTCGTCGGCGAGGCGACGCAGCCCTGCGCCACCTGGAAGAAGCGGGCGCCCGTGCGCGAGAACCAGTACATGCAGTGGTTCGCACCCCGCTGGGCCTGCCCCGACGACGCCGCGCAGCCCTGGCTGACGGTGGCGGTCACCAGCGAGCGCTCGGGGGGCGTGCTGCGGCGGGGCCTCTGGGCGCACCCCCACGCCGGCGGGCCCCTGCAGTTGTCCTTCCCCGCGGTCCCGCTGACGGCCTCCCTGGCCGGGCACGTCGGAGTCCCCGACTACCCGCTCACCCTCGTCCCGGCCGGGACCCCTCCGGCCCGGCTGACCGTGCGCCTCGCCGGGGAAGAGCTCCCCCTCCTCGAGCAGCCGATCCCCTTCGTGGCCGGCTGGATCCCCCTGCGGGTGGACACCGCCCGCTTCGCGGGCGCCACCCGGGAGGTGACCGTCGAGGTGAGCGGTCCGCTGGCCACCGAGCACGGCCTCGTCTTCGACCTGTGGACCGAGCAGCAGCAGCCGGGAGCCCTCCCGGCGGAGGCGCCGGGGCGATGATCCTCTCCACCCTGATCCTGATCAAGGTCTCCCTGCTGGCCTCCCTCCTGACCCTGACGCTGGTCCGCTACTGGTTGATCCGCCGCAAGAACGACCGGGCGCGACGCTGGCTGGAGCTGGTGGCCGTCCCCCTGCTGGTGCTGGCCGTGCTGTCGTTCTTCCGCTTCGGCGACTACGTCCGGGGGCGGTTTTTGAACTATCACGACGTCTATCACTATTACTTTGGTTCCAAATACAGCGAAGAGCTCGGTTACGAGAAGATGTACTTCTGTACCCTCGTGGCCCTGGACGAGATCGACCCCCGCCTGCACAAGCGCATCGGCTCGATCCGCAACCTCGCCGACTACTCCACGAAATCCAAGAAGTGGTACCTCGCGCACCGGGATCAGTGCACGAGCGGCTTCTCGCCGGAGCGCTGGGCGGCCTTCAAGGCCGACCTCCAGGCGTTTCGTCAGGACCGGCGGCTGGACTGGCGCCGGATGCTCAACGACAAGGGCTACAACCCGACGCCGATCTGGAACAGCGTCGCCCGCTTCTGGTCCAGCCGGATCCCGGTCACGCCGGCCTCCTCCTTCAACTTGCTGGGGGTGTTCGACCTGGTCCTGGTGGGCGGGGCCCTGCTCCTGTCCTGGTGGGCCTTCGGCTGGTGGGGTTTCGCGGCCGGGCTGATCTACTTCGGCGGCTGCTACGAGCTGCACCACACCCACATCCGCGGCGGGTTCCTGCGGCACGACTGGCTCGCGGGCCTGCTGGCGGTGCCGGCCCTGTTGCGCAAGGGGCGCCCCCGCCTGGCCGGCCTGGCCCTGGCGTACGCCGCGGGGGTTCGGGTCTTCCCAGCCCTGTTCTTCTTCGGTCCCGGCTTCTTGCTCCTCTACCGCTGGCTCCGGACCCGGCGGCCCCCCCGTCAGCTCATCGAGTTCGCGGCCGCGTTCACGGCCGGGGTCGTGCTGCTCTTCGCCGGCTCCGTGGCCGACGACGGCGGCCTCGGCCGCTGGCGCGAGTTCGCCGGGAAGATCGGCCTGCACTCGGAGGACATCAGCACGACTCGCGTAGGCCTGAAGTACCTGCTGGTGTACCGGGGGGAGACCTCGCCCCTGGAGATGCGGGGGCCGGACGGGCGGGGCGGCTTCCGGCCGGGGTTCGTCACCTGGAAGAACCAGATCTACAAGGATCTCCTGCCGCTACGGCTGCTCCTCATCGTCGGCGTCATGCTGCTGCTGGCCCGGGCCTTCCGGCGCCTGGAGCCCGAGGAGGCCTTCGTCTTCAGCTTTCCGCTGCTGTTCTTCTTCCAGAGCCCGACCTTCTACTACTGGGTGGTCCTGCTGGGCGCGGTCCCCTTGCTGGCGAGCGGCTCCCACCGGCGGCGAGACCTGGCCCTGCTCACCGCGCTCCTCGTCGCCAACGGGCTGGTCTACCTGATCCAGGCCAAGGTCCGCTTCGACCTGCTGCTGCACCTGGTGTACTCGGTGGACCTCGCGGCCTTGATGCTGTTCAGCCTCGGGGTGCTGTACTGGGCGGATCGGCGGGATCCCCGGCCTCTGCCGGCGCTTGCGGTGCAGGCGGCGGCCCTGGAGGGGGGACCGGCTCCGGCGCTGGCCCCGGCCCCGGCGCTGGCCCCGACCTCGGCCCCGGCGCCGGCGGCAGCTCGACCGGAGAAGCCTGCGCGACGGGGGCGGCGGGCTCGGTGATCACCACGGCCTGGGGCGCGATCCGGGGCAGCAACTGCAAGAAAGGCTCGAGCAGCTCTCCCGGCAGCTCGACGTCCTGCTGCTCCGCGGGCCCGGCCAGCTCCACCGCCATCACCAGCACGGTCTCCCGGCCCCAGCGGTTCCCCTCGTCCGGACCGGTCGCGGGCAGGGTGATCCGCACCAGCCGCGCCCGCTCCCGCTCCAGGAGCTGCAGCACGGGCATGTCCTCGAGGGGGGGGAGGCGCAGCACCTTGCGGTGCCAGAAGAAGCCGACCAGGGCCAGGAGCAGGCCGAGCGCGAACCCGCCGTGCTGGATCCAGGTCCGGGCCCCCGACGAGGGCAGCAGCATCAGCGCGAGGCCCACCACGAGTACGGTCGCGCTCTCCATCCGGATCCGGCGGCGGCGCTTCTCGCAGAGGGTGCGCAGGGGGGAGAGGGGGTCGCGGGGGGCTGCTTCCACCGGAGGCTCCTGGGCTGGTCGACGCCCGGTCGCGAGGGCGCAGGCCCAAGGTAGGGAGCCGGGATGCCGGTGGCAAGGGGACGGAGGTCGTCCCGCGGCGAAGGCCCGCCCGGTCGCGCTTGTCGTCCCGGGTGTCGGCGGCTACCCTCGACCGGAGGACCGGCCGCCCGCGCGCGCTCCGCGGCGGCCGGGTGGTCGTCGATCGCCTCCCCGAGGAGCGCGCCCCCGTCGGCCCTCACCCCGGACGTGCTGCAGGAGGCAGAGCCCATGCGCCCCTGGCCGTGTCCCGTCTCCCTCCCGGCACGGCGCCTCGCCGTGGTGCTGCTCGCCGTCGGCGCGCTCGGGGGGTGCTCCTCCGGCGGGCACCCTGGCGCGGGAGATGCGTCGCCTCCCGATCAGGGCGTGCTCGTGGATCAAGGCCTCGCCCGGGACGGCGGCTCGCCGGTCGATCTGGGGGGGGCGGCCGATCAGGGCTCGCCGGTGGATCAGGGCTCGCCGGTGGATCAGGGCTCGCCGGTGGATCAGGGCTCGCCGGTGGATCAGGGCTCGCCGGTCGATCAGGGCTCGCCGGTCGATCAGGGCTCGCCGGTCGATCAGGGCTCGCCGGTGGACCAGGGTTCCCCCACGGACCAGGGAGGGCCGCTCCTGGATGCGACGGCCGTCGATGGGGGCGAGTCCGATGCGCTGGCGGTGGATGGTGGGCGACCGGAGCCCGATCTGGGTGAGGTCGACGCCACGGACGCCACGGACGTCACGGACGCCGCGGACGCCGCAGACGCCGCGGACGCCCCGGACGCCGCGGACGCCGCAGACGCCCCGGACGCCCCGGACGCCCCGGACGCCGCCGTCTCTCCCGACGGGGGGGAACCGGTCGTCGTCGCGCAGCTCGTCGGACCCGTGGACGACCCGGCGAATGCACATCTTCCCTCCCTGTTCGGGCCCTTGCTGACGGACGCGGATTTCGCGCCCAACCCGACGCTGGGCATCGACACGGCCCGGCGGCACCTGCTGCTCGTGCTCGCCGACGAGGCCACGGTGGGCCAGGCCAACGCCTTGCTCGCCAGCGAGGCCGCGGTCATCGCCGGCAGCCTCGGCGAGCTGCAGGTCCTCTTGCTCGCACTGCCCGCGGACACCCCGCCCGAGCGCACGGTCGCGCTGCAGGAGCGCTGGTCCCAGGACCCGGCGGTCGCGGGCGTGGCCCTCGATCTACCCCTCGGGCCCGCCATCGTCCCCCGGGACGGGCTGCTCGAGAGCTGGGGCCCGCCCGGTGGTTTCCAGTGGGGCTTCGAGTTCATCCGCGCCCCCCACGCCTGGAACCTCGATCGGGTCCTCGAGGAGGACCTGCCGGGCGACCTCGAGATCGGCGTCCGCCGCGTCCCGGTGGCCTTGGTCGACGTCCACTTTCAGGCCCACGCCGCGCTCGACGGGGTGCTGCAGCTCGTCTCCCTCCCCGAGGCCCCCCTCGGCCCTGCGCCGCCGGACGGCGCGGGGAACCACGGCACGATGGTCGCGGGGACCATCGCCGGTCGCTGGCTGCCGGACTACCCCGTCGGCGGCGTCTCACGCTTCGTGCGCCTGCGCGGCTACACCTTCCGCCAGGGCCCGACCGCCGCACGGCCCGAGGACGACGTGGCGGGCTTCTGGAACAGCCTGCGGGCCACCGCGGCGGCCCTGCTCGCACCCGGCGAGCGCCCCCGGGTGGTCAACCTCTCCCTGGCGATGAACTGGAACAAGTCTTGTTATTTCAGTGGGTTCCCTTTGCGGCGTGACCGGTGCGACCCCACGGAGCGGGCCCCGGACTCGCGCTGCGACGGCTGGGCGGTGCGGCAGGCCGTCGCCGCGGCCGGGCGGCTCTTCGGCAAGCTGGTGTTCGCGGCCAACCGTCGCGCCCCCGTGTTCTTCGTCGTCGCCGCGGGCAACGACTCGGGACCGTCCCTCGCGCCGGGCGAGCGCTGGTGCGCGGACCCCAGCCTGCCCACCGGGCTGGGGGATTTCCCCGCGGAGCTGGCCTCGCCCATGACCTGGGCCGCCCAGCGGATGGTCGGCCTCGCGGAGCACGTCCTCGTCGTCGAGGCCCTCGACCGGGTGGAGGGGTGGGACGCGCGGCGCGCGACGATGAGCAACGTCAGCGGCGGCGGGTTGGCCGCGCCGGGAGACCGCGTCGGGGTGCTGCAGGGCGGGGGCGCCTCCTCCGGCTACGCGATGGTCGGCGGCACCTCCTATGCGACGCCGCTGGTCACGGGGGCCGCGGCCTACCTGCTGGCGGTGCAGCCCAACCTGACCAACGCCGAGCTGCGGGAACTGCTGACCTCCGCGAAGACCACCCAGCCCGTCGACGGCGGAGGCTCGACGACCGAGCGGGGCCTCGACGTCTACGCGGCCCTGCTCGGGATCGACCGGCTGCGGGGCGACGACCGGGTGCGCCGGCTGTTCGCCAACCTCGACGACGGGAGCCGCGACGGCTCCCAGCGGGTCGTCTACGACGGCGACGGGCTGCCCCTCGCCTGCCTGACCCACGACCGGCCGGTCGACCGGACCATCGACCTGCGGGATTTCCGCCGCCTGCGGGACGGCCTGCTGCTGGAGGCGCGCCTGCCGCTCGACGGGGTCGGCAACCCCAAGCGCGACCTCAACGAGGACGGCCAGCAGGGCGCAGACGAGCTCGAGCCCTTCCCTCGGGCCGGTCTCAACGGCGACGCCTGGCTCGATGATTTCCCCCGGCCCCTCGCGGGGGGCTGGCCGCAGGACCGCTCGCTCATCGAGGAGCTCTTCACCTTCGATCTCCGCCAGCCCTGGCCGGCCGCGGCCCTCCGCGGGCTGCTGCGCTCCGCGGACCTGCACGTCGACGCCCGCTGCGCCTTCTACGGCGAGGAGGTCGACGAGGTCCTCCTGCGGTTGAGCGGCCAGGCCCTCGGGCTCGATCCGCAGCCGGTGGACCTCTCGCCCCTCGATGCGCTGCGGCTCGACGAGGACGCGGGCGTGCTGACGACGCCCTTGCGTGGCCAGCCCACCTTGCGCTGGCAGGCCTGGCGGGACGGCGCGCCGGCCGGTGAAGAGCAGACGCTCCGGCTGGCGGACCTGCAGCCGGGGGAGGATCGCCCCACGCGGCTGGACCCGCCGGTGACCGTGGTCGAGTACGACGCGGTGACCGCGGTGGACGACGCCGAGCCGATCCGCCAGCGGGTCGCGCAGCGCTTCGTGGTCCGTCCCGGCCAGCCGGGAGCAGGGGACCCTTGCCAGGGTGGGGGGGCCGCCCAGCGGCCGGAGCTGGAGGCGATCCAGGTCCGCAAGCAGACCGCGACCGCGGAGGGGCCGGTGACCACCCTCGAGGTCTGGAGCACCACCTCCAGCCCGGCGATCTACGTCATCGATCCTCCCGGCCGCGACCCGTACAGCGGCCTCCCGGCGATCCTGAAGTACCCGCTGCAGGTCCCCGACGATAGCTGGGTGCTGCCCATCGCCCCCTCCCTGAGCCGGCTGCTGCTCCGCTGTGGCCGCTACCAGGGCGAGACCTGGGAGCAGTGCCTCGCGGACGAGGGCTACGTGACGCCCGCCTTGCTGCCGGAGGGCCCGCGGGAGCTAGTCGACGAGCGGCCCTGCCTGGTGGTGGAGCTGGCCGCGGAGGGAGCCCGGCTGCAGCTCTGCCTCTCGCTCGAGTGCGCCACGCGGCGGCTGCTGCTGCCCCTGCGGTACGAGGTCCAGGCCGCTGGCCAGCACACCCGGATGGAGCTCCACGACCTGCAGGTCATGGCCGACGACCCCGGGCCCTGGCGGGTACCCGGAGGCTGTCGCTCCTGGCCCCAGATCCCCTTCGTCGAGTTCTGCGACCCACTGTAGGCGGCCTGCTGCCTCGTGCGGGCCGCACCCCGCGCGCAGCTCGCCGGTCGCTGTCGGGGGGGGCTGTTCCTCGTGGCCCGCGGCTTCGTGTAGGATGCTGCTCCGTGCGGGAGGAGGCATGGCGAGCGCGCCGGGGGAGTCGCTGATCGGCAAGTTCCTGGTGCTGCGGGGCGCGGCGCGCGAGCTGTGGCTGATCCTCGCGGCCAAGGTCCTGACCATCACCGCGTACGCGCTCGTCGGCACCTCGACCCTGGGGCTCTGGCTGTCCGCGGACCTGAAGCTGAGCGACGAGGGGGCCGGCCTGGTCATCGCCGGCTGGTCGTCGGCCCTGACCATCTTCACGGTGATGGTCGGCTCCCTGGTCGACGCCATCGGCATCCGCCGCTCCCTGCTCATCGGCTTCGGCCTGTGCGTGCTGGCCCGGACCACCCTGTCCTTCGCCACCTCCCCCTGGCTGGCCTTGCTCCTGGGCCTGCTGCCCCTGGCCCTGGGCGAGGCGCTGCAGACGCCGGTGATGGTCGCCGCGGTGAAGCGCTTCTCCACGACGCGCCAGCGGTCCATCGCCTACTCGATCTACTACTCGATGATGAACG
>JAVEVO010000214.1:0-10442 GCA_034005005.1 Myxococcota bacterium | reverse complement strand
ACTCCTTGTCGGTCAACGGGCGTCCCCGGTGCACCATCGAAGGGACCAGCAGCATGGTCGAGGTCAACCCCGTGGACAAGGTCCGCTACCGCATCGTCCGGGCCTATCCCCAGGTCGAGAACAGCAGCGCGACCCGGCTGCTGCGGGAGCTCGTCGACAAGGACGACAACGTCATCACCGGGAGCGAGATGGTCGTGACCGAGAACGCCGTCGATCTCCAGGTCTGGTTCATGTTCCGTGACGGCCAGGCTGGCAACAACGTCATCGTCGCGGACCAGGACCCCACGGACGCCTCGAGCAACCTCGCCATCAAGGTCGACGGGACGATCCAGGCACGCCCCGACTTCATCCGCTCCGCGATGGTCCGGCTGGCCGTGCGCACCGAGCTGGATCACTCGGAGATCCTCCACCGCCCCCGCAACGGGGACGGGGATCGCTTGCTCACCTTCGACGTCGACGGGCAGCCGGACAACGGGGCTGCGCCCGTCCTGCTGCTGACCGCCGAGACGGAGGTGCCCAACTTCAGCCTGCGCGACCTGACCCTGGCCGGCGGCTCCCTGGCCGCAGGAGGGAACTGATGAACCGCGGCCGCAAGCACACGCACGGAGGCGCGCTGGTCATCACGGTGCTGATCTGCCTGGCGATGACCGGGCTCGCCCTGGCCGCGGTGACCACCGTCAACGTCGACACGCAGATCGCCCACAACCAGAAGCTCATGCGGCAGGCCCACTACGTGGCCGAGACGGGGCTGATGATCGCCATCCAGCGCGTGCAGAACCTCGGGGCGGTCTCCTTGCTGCGCGAGCGGGAGCGCCTCGCCGCCTCGGCCAACGCCAACAAGAAGGTGAGCTTCAGCCTCGCCTCCTTCGGCGAGAACGGTGTCTTCGTCACCAGCCACGAGGACCCCCAGGTCCGCACCCTGGGTCACGAGGCCTCGGGCATCGACTTCTACGTCGAGGTGGACAGCCTGCGGACGGCCAACCCGCCCGCGGGGTACCAGATCAATCAGGACCAGCAGCCGACCAGCCTCGAGGTCGGCCTGCTGGCCTCGGGCCGGGTCGGTCGCTTCGCCGACGAGAAGCTCAACACGAACCTGACCGTCAACACCACGGAGCGGCGAGTCTGGGCGCTGGTCCCCGTGCCATGAGGGATGCGCCCGGGATGGTAGCCATGATGCCGACACCGCGCGGACAGTCACCGAGACAGGGAGCCCGCTACCCGGGCCGCGGCTGGGCGCTGGTCGGGCTCGGCCTGCTGGCGCTGCTGCCCGTGCGGGTGCACGCCGCGACCCTCCAGGTCACCGCGCCCCCCTTCGTGCTGCTGCTGACCGACACCAGCGAGCGCATGAACCAGGTCCCGGGCGGGGTGGGCCTGCCCGTCTGCCCGACCGAGAAGAGCCGCTACATCCACCTCCAGGAGGCCCTGGCGGGCTCCCTGACGAACTACTCCTGCAGCCTGCAGAGCACGGCCATCGACGGCCACGGCCAGGTCACCCGGGCCGTGCCGACCGGGACCTTCGGCGAAAACGGGCTGCTCAAACAGTACGAAAGTCTTGTCCGCTTCGCCTGGGCACCCCTGGACGCGGTCACGAGCACTGCCCTCAGCGAGGCCGGGGGCTTCTCCTACGGCGACGCGCCGGGCTCGATCAACCTCGGCGCCCGCCACCCGGCCGCCAGCCGCGGCCCCCTGCTCTCGTTTGCGGCCTTCGGCGCGGCCACGGACGCCGCGCACAACCAGCAGCTCGCCCTGGCCGTGCGGGGGCAGCAGGCCAGCCCGCTGCCCTTGATCCCCTACGGTGCGACCCCGTCTCTGGCCGCCCTCCTCAGCGACGCCAGCTTCTTCTTCGCGACCGACAGCTCGGTGCTCTCCGTCGCGGACGGCGGCGCCGACCCCCTGGCGGGCTGCCGGCCCAAGGCTGCGTTCCTGGTCGCCGGTGGCCCCTCCGACCCCGCGTCCGACGACCTCTTCGCCAGCCCCAGTCCCCCCGCGAGCCCCTACCAGGGAGCGGACGCCCAGGCCGCGACCCTCCTCGCCCGCTTCGGCGTCCCGACCTACGTCTTCTACTTCGCCGATGGCAACGCCACGACCGGCGAGCGGATGAACGCGATCGCCGCGGCCGGCGACACGGTCGCCGCCTTCCCGGTGACCAACGGCGACGAGCTGCGCACGGCCATGAACTCCGTCCTCAACGGGCTCCTCGTGGGGATCTACTCGTCGACCCGGACCGCGAGCACCTTCCAGACCTTCGCCCCCGACGTCGCCCAGATCCAGGCCGCGGCGGCGTACACCGTGCCCCCCGCGGCGCGCTGGTACGGCCACCTGGAGTACGCCTTCTACCGCTGCAACGCGACCCAGGCCTACCTCGTCAAGGACTTCGGGACGGAGCTCGACCGGCGCACCCAGTCCCGGCACGTGCTCACCCCCCTGCAGAACGTCCTGCGCCCCCTCGCCTACTCGGCCAGCTCGCCGACCACCGGCCTGAGCGCGCCCCAGCTCGGCCTGACCGGCCAGGAGTCCAAGGCCAAGGAGCTCATCGACTTCCTCTGGGGCCAGAGCACCGCCAGCTTCCTCCGCGAGCACCTGCTCGGGGCCATCGTCCACGCCAGCCCGCAGCTCATGGGACCGCCCGTGCTCGAGCTCCCCTTCGCCTCCTACCAGAGCGGCAGCGGCAACACGCCCGGCTTCAAGACGCGCTACGCCAACCGCCCGACCGTGGCCTACGTCGCGACGAGCGAGGGGCTGCTGCACGCGTTCACCGTCGCGGCCCGCGGCGGCACGCCGGCCGCAGCGACCCTGGGCAAGGAGATCTTCGCCTTCTTGCCCCGGAGCCTGCAGCCCACGGTGCGCTACCTCGAGGACGAGCTGTACCGCAACGCCCTGCTCGACGGGACGCCCCTGGTGCGCGACGTGCGGCTGCGAGCGGTCCCCGACGCCCCCACCCAGGAGAAGTGGATCACCCTGCTGACGGCCGGCGCCGGCAACAGCGGCCAGTTCTATTATGCGCTCAACGTCACCGACCCCCTGACCGTGGCCAACAACCCGACCGGGCTGACCGAGGGGCAGCCCCACTGGCTCTGGGAGCTCGCAGACCCGCAGACGCTCGGCTACACCAGCGGGCGGCCGGCGGTCGGCCACCTCCTGCTCAGCGAGCAGGGCACGGTGACGGAGATCGCCGCGGTCTTCCTGCCCGGCGGCAAGTCGAGCGGAGTCGGCAACGCCGGCCGCTCCCTGTACGTGGTCACGGCCGCGCCCGACCCCGCGGTGGCGGGCTCCCCCCGGATCCTGCGCCTCTTCGGGCCGGGCGCCACGGCCACCAGCGACGCGCTGACCTACCCCCTCGTCGGTACCCCCGTGGCCTACGGGACCCTGCCCGGGCAGCCGACCAGCCGGGTCTTCGTCGGCGACGCGGGCGGCCGCCTGCTGCGGCTCGACACCTCCGCCACGGATCCGAGCAAGTGGACCCTGCGGGTGTTCTACGATCCCTACGCCGGGCAAGCCGAGAGCCTGCGCCGCCCCGCCTTCTTCGAGCCCTCCCTCTCCCTGAACACGGTGGGCGACCTGGTGGTGATCTACGGCACCGGCGACCCCGACAACCCCTACGACAACCGGGGCAACCACAAGCTGATCTCCCTCACCGAGACCTACTCCCTGACGCCCGGCGGCACGGTCCAGGTCACCAGCGGCGAACGTCCCAACTTCGTGCTGACCTTCCAGACCGGCGAGCAGCTCACGGGGCCGCCCCTGATCTACGACTCCACGGTCTACTTCCCCACCTACCGGCACGACGGGACCAACGCCTGCAAGCTGGGCGAGACCCGGCTGTGGGGCGTGGACTACCTCGGCAACGACCTCCTCGCCACCACCGACATCGTCCGGCGCTTCCCGACCAACACCACCAGCCAGTTGCGCGGCAGCGGCGACGGCCTCTGGGAGGAGTCGTCCCCGCCCTCCTGCGACGAGGACACCGGGCAGCTCGGCAGCTACGCCAAGGAAGTGCTCTACTGCCGGATGCCCGCGGGGACCCGCATCTACGGGATCGAGATCTCCCGCTCCCCCGCCTGCGAGGAGTACTTCGACGACAGCCTCCTCGGCGACGGCACGGGCGGCGGGCTCTCCCCCCCGGTGCTGACGGTCCAGACCGGCCGCTACCTGCCCTACGGCGTGCTGGGCCTGGCCCTGCAGGGGCGGACCAACGCCACCAAGCTGCGTCGTCTGCTCAACCAGCCCCGCGTGAGCACCATGCCCCTGATGTGGGGCGTGATCTACGACGACTGACGACCGACCGCGGTCGGACGCCCACCAGGCCAGCCGTCCCTTGTTGCGGACGGGTTCGCCTGCTATCTTCCCTCCCTCGCACCGCCCGCCAGGCGCCGGCAACCCGCCGGCCGACCGCCGGGGAACGAGGGGAGTGGACCGATGCAGCAGCAAGAGGGCACCACGGATCGGATGCAGAAGCTGGTCTCTTTGTGCAAGCGGCGAGGCTTCGTCTTCCCCTCCTCCGAGATCTACGGGGGCGTGCGCAGCGGCTATGACTATGGTCCCCTCGGCGTCGAGCTGAAGCGCAACCTCATGAGCGCCTGGTGGCGCGACATGGTGCACTCCCGGGAGAACGTCGTCGGCCTCGACGCGTCGATCATCATGCACCCCCGCGTCTGGGAGGCCTCGGGCCACCTCGCGGGCTTCGCGGACCCCCTGGTGGACTGCCTGATCTGCAAGGAGCGCTTCCGGGCCGACAAGGCGCCGAAGCTGGAGCCCGGCCTGGCGGCCCCGGTCACCCTCGGCGACAAGGAGCGGGCCCGGGTGGCGCAGGAGGCGCTGGCAGCCAAGGGCATCGTCGTCGAGCGGCAGGGCAAGACCCTGACCGGCCTGACCGGCGACGAGCGGGGCTACTGCTGCCCCAACTGCGGCAGCCCCCTGCTCTCCGCGGAGCGCCCCTTCAACCTGATGCTGCGCAGCAGCCTCGGGCCCGTGGACCAGATCGCCCGGATCGCCCAGCTCCTCGAGGCCCAGGAGACCATGCCCCGGGGCGCGGAGTTGCGCGCCCTGCTCGACGGGGCGATCAAGGAGAGCGCGGTCTACCTGCGCCCCGAGACGGCCCAGGGGATGTTCGTGCAGTTCCTCAACGTGCTGCAGACCACCGCGCAGAAGGTCCCCTTCGGCATCGCCCAGATGGGCAAGTCCTTCCGCAACGAGATCACCGTCGAGCACTTCATCTTCCGCTCCTACGAGTTCGAGCAGATGGAGATGGAGTTCTTCTGCGAGCCGGGCACCGACGACCAGTGGTTGACCTACTGGACCGAGCAGCGCATGAGCTGGTGGCGCCGGCTGGCCAACCACCCCGAGAACTTCCGCCTGCGGGCCCACGAGCCCGCGGAGCTCGCCCACTACGCCAAGGCCTGCTACGACGTGGAGTTCCTCTATCCCTGGGGCTGGGGTGAGCTCGAGGGCGTCGCCAACCGTACCGACTACGACCTGAAGAAGCACTCCCAGGTGTCGGGCACCAACCTGACCTACTTCGACCAGCAGGCCGTGGACCCGGAGACGGGCAAGCAGGGCCGCCGCTTCACCCCCTACGTCATCGAGCCGGCCGCGGGCGCGACCCGCGGGATGCTCGCGTTCCTCCTCGACGCCTACCACGAGGAGGCGGTCCCCGACGCCAAGGGGGAGGACGCCCTGCGCGTGGTGCTCAAGCTCCACCCGACCCTGGCGCCGATCAAGGCCGCGGTGCTGCCCCTGGTGAAGAAGGACGGGATGCCGGAGAAGGCCCGGGAGCTGGTCCACCAGCTCTTCGACACGGGGATCAACAGCACCTACGACGAGCAGCACGCGATCGGCAAGCGCTACCGCCGCCACGACGAGGCCGGGACGCCCTTCTGCATCACCGTCGATGGCCAGACCCTGCAGGACGGGACGGTCACCGTGCGGGACCGCGACACCATGCAGCAGGAGCGGGTGCCCTCCGCCGAGGTGGTGGCCCTGGTCGGCGAGCGGATCCGCTGAGCCGTGGACGGCTCCGGGCCCGTCCCCGCCTCCCCCGCCCCCCCGTCCGTGCTGGCCCGGGTCGCGGGGCACTACGATTGCTTCCCCTACCCCGACGCCCGCTTCCTCGTCGCCCCCTGCTCACCCGAGGCGGGCTGGCGGACCCTGGAATGGGACGTCGGCTGGACCGCGCCCGCCCGCTTCTCCCGGGAGCTGTCCATCTGGGTGGCGGGCTGCGGCACGGTCCAGGCCACGGAGGTCGCCCGGCGCTACCCCGCGGCCCGGCTGCTCGCCACCGACCTCTCCCCGGTCACCCTGGAGCAGGCCCGGCGGATCGCCGACGCCGCCGGAGTCGGCGACCGGATCGATTTCCGCCAGCACGATCTCTCCACTCCACTCCAGGCCGCCGGTCCTTTCGACCTGATCGACTGCGTCGGGGTGCTGCACCACCTCCCGGAGCCGGCCCGCGGGCTACAGACCCTCGCGGCCGCCCTGGCGCCGACCGGGGTGATCGACCTGATGGTCTACCAGGAGGGCCACCGGCGCCTGTACCTGGCCTTCCGGCAGGCCCTGGCCCTGCTGGCCCCGCTGGCGGCCGGGGAGCCGGCCGCGGCCCGGCTGGACCTGGCCCGGCGGCTCGCCCGGGACCTGGCCGGGGCCGCGCGCTGCCCGGCCTGGATCCGCACCGAGCTGGGCCGGCTGGCCGAGCTCGCGGGCGAGCGCCCCGCGTGGTTCGCGGACACCCTGATCCACCCCCACGAGCACGTCTACACGCCCCTGCGCCTCCTCGCCGAGGCCGAGGCCGCGGGGCTGGCCTTTGCCGGCTTCACCTTCCCCGCCTTCTGGGACCCGCGGCTGTACCTGCAGGACCCCGCCCTGCGGCAGCGCCTGGACGCGCTCGACCTGCCGGCCCGGGCCGAGGTCCTCTCCCTCTTGCTGGCCGACGGCGCGCCCTTCCTCGAGCTGTACCTGGCCCCCCGGGCCGCGGCCCCGCCCGCCCCGCCCGGGCCGCAGCTCCTGCGCCAGGGGCGGGTGCTGCCCCACGGCCCCTGGCAGCGGACCGAGCTGGGCCCCGCGGGAGAGGCCGTCGGGACCAGTACGTTCGGACCAGAACCCCAGGCCGATGGTAGCCTGAAAGTACCCGGAGCACGCGGGGCCTCCCTGCTGCCCCCCGCTGCGGCCACCGTGCTCTCCCTCGTGGGGGAGGGCTGCCCGGTCGCGGAGCTGCTGACGCGGGCCGCCCCCCTCGCGGCCGACCGCCCGGAGGCCGAGCGGGAGCCGTGGCTGCTCGGCCTGGTGAGCCTGCTCTGCAGCCCCCAGGCGCGGCTGCTGCTCTTCGCCGCGGCCGAGGGCTGAGGACCCCCCCGGCGCACCCCCGACGAACTCCCCCGTGACACTGAACATCCGTTCCGCTAGAATCACTGCTCGGGCTTTCAGGTGAGGCGTCGCGCGCCGTCCACCGATTGCATCCGGCTGGAGCGTGCCTACAACAGGCAGGGCCGCCGGTCGGGATGGGGCGGCCGCAGAGGGGAGCACGGTGGACAGGGAGATCATCCGGGTGGTCGGGGCCCGGGAGCACAACCTCAAGGGGATCGACCTGGTGGTCCCCCGCGAGACGCTGACCGTCTTCACCGGCGTCTCGGGCTCGGGCAAGTCGTCCCTCGCATTCGACACGATCTTCCAGGAGGGGCAGCGGCGCTTCCTGCAGTCGCTGTCGTCCTACGCCCGCCAGTTCCTCGGCTCCATGGAGAAGCCCGCGGTGGACTCCATCGAGGGGCTCAGCCCGGCGATCTCCATCGACCAGAAGCGCCGGGGCCGCAACCCGCGCTCGACGGTCGGCACGGTCACCGAGATCCACGACCACCTGCGGCTGCTGTTCGCGCGGCTGGGGACGCCGCACTGCCCGGACTGCGGCCACCCGATCCAGGCCCGCAGCCCCGCGGAGATCGCCACCCGGCTGCTGGCCGCCGGCCCGGGGCAGCGCGTGCTGGTGCTGGCCCCGGTGATCCAGGACCGCAAGGGAGAGTACCGCAAGGAGTTCAAGGGCTGGCTCGCGGACGGGTACCTCCGGGCGCGGGTCGACGGCGAGCTGGTCCGGCTGGAGCAGCCGCCCGAGCTGGACCGCTACGTGCGCCACACCATCGAGCTGGTGCTCGATCGGCTGGTGCTGGCGGCGGACGGCCGCAACCGCCTGGTGGAGGCCGTGGAGCGGGCGGTCGGGCTGACCGGGGGGCTGGTGGCCTTCTTGCGGGACACCGGCGAGGAGGAGGTCCACGAGCTGCACGCCACGGCCAAGGCCTGCCCCGGCTGTGGCTTCTCCTTGCCGGAGCTGGAGCCCCGGCTGTTCTCCTTCAACTCGCCCCACGGCGCCTGCCCGAGCTGCGAGGGGATCGGGCTGCGGCATCGCCCCGCCCCCGCGCGGATCATCCCCGATCCCTCCCGGCCCCTCGTCGGGGGGGCCATCGCCTGCCTCACCGCCGAGGGCAAGATGCCCTTCGTCTCCTTCGACCTCGCGGACATCGCCGCGGTGGCCCGGGGAGCGGGCCAGGATCCGGCGACCCCCTGGCGTCGTCTGCCTGCGAGCCTGCGCCGGCTGATCCTCGAGGGGAGCGACGGCCGGCTCGTGCCCCACCGCTACGCGGTGCCCGGCGACGAGGCGGCCGGCGAGGTCCTGCTGCCCTGCCGCGGGGTGCTCCCCGCCCTGACCCTGGCCTGGGGCTGGACCCGGGCCAGCTTCCTCGAGCGCTGGTTCGACATCGGCCCCTGCCCGGACTGCGACGGGACCCGGCTGAAGCGAGAGGCGCGGGCCGTGAAGCTGGGCGGGCGGGACCTGGGGCAGGTGGGGGACCTCACCGTGGAGGAGCTGGCCCGGTGGGTCGAGGCCTTGCCCCTCGCCCCCGGGCTCGAGCAGGCCGTGGGGGGGCCCCTGGTGCGGGAGGTCCTCGCCCGGGCCGGCTTCCTGCAGGAGCTGGGGCTCGGCTACCTGACCCTCGGGCGGGGCGCGGCCACCCTCGCCGGGGGGGAGTTCCAGCGGATCCGCCTCGCCCGGCAGCTCGGCAGCCACCTCCAGGGCGTGCTGTACGTGCTCGACGAGCCGTCCATCGGCCTGCACCCCCAGGACAACCAGCGGCTGATCCGCACCCTCGAGAAGCTGCGCGACGACGGCAACACCGTGCTGGTCGTGGAGCACGACGAGGAGACCCTGCGGGCCGCCGACCACCTGGTCGAGCTGGGCCCCGACGCGGGGGAGCGGGGCGGCTGGCTCGTGGCCCAGGGCACGCCGCGCCAGGTCGCGGCGGCCGACACCCACTCGGGACGCCTGCTCGCCGGCCGGGAGATCATCCCCCTGCCGGCCGCGCGCCGACCTCCGGACAAGGGCTGGCTGACCCTGCGCAACGCCCGCCAGCACAACCTGCAGGGGATCGACGTGGCGATCCCCCTCGGGGTGCTGACCGTGGTGACCGGGGTCAGCGGCAGCGGCAAGTCGACCCTCGTCGACCTGACCCTGCGCCGCGCCCTGGCCCAGCGCTTCCACGGGGCCGAGGACCCGCCCGGCTTGCACGACGGCATCGACGGCCTCGAGCAGCTCGACAAGGTCATCGAGATCGACCAGGACCCCATCGGGCGGACCCCCCGCTCCAACCCGGCCACCTACGTCAAGCTGTTCGACGGCATCCGCGACCTGTTCGCCGACCTGCCCGAGGCCCGGGCCCGGGGCTACCAGAAGGGTCGCTTCTCCTTCAACGTCAAGGGCGGCCGCTGCGAGGAGTGCCAGGGCGCCGGGGTCAAGGAGATCGAGCTGCAGCTCCTCGCCCCGGTCGCGGTCCCCTGCGAGGTCTGCGAGGGGCGGCGCTTCAACGCCGAGACCCTGCAGATCCGCTATCGCGGCAAGACCATCACCGACGTGCTCGAGATGACGGTCGAGGAGGCCCGCGGCTTCTTCGGCCACCACCCGGGTCTCGCCCGGACCCTCGACACGCTGCTGGCGGTGGGGCTCGGCTACCTCCGGCTCGGCCAGCCCTCGACCACCCTCTCGGGCGGCGAGGCGCAGCGCGTCAAGCTGGCGGCGGAGCTGCGCCGGCCGGCCACGGGCCGCACCCTCTACCTGCTCGACGAGCCGACCACGGGGCTGCACGCGCACGACGTCCAGCTCCTGCTGACCGCCCTGCAGCAGCTCGTGGACGCCGGCAACACCGTGCTGGTCGTCGAGCACGACCTCGACGTGATCAAGGTCGCGGACCACCTCATCGACCTGGGGCCGGGGGGCGGGGCGGCCGGCGGCCGGATCGTCGCCCAGGGCACGCCCGAGGAGGTGGCCGCCGACCCGACGAGCCTCACGGGGCAGGCCCTCGCCGCGGCCCTGCGGCAGGCCCGGGCCACCCCGCCGCCAGCCGCGGCCGCCCGCGTCGCCGAGGCCGCGGTCCCCTACGCGGCCAAGGCCGCCCGCGTCGCCGCGGCCGTGG
>JAVEVO010000213.1:0-10529 GCA_034005005.1 Myxococcota bacterium | reverse complement strand
AAAACGCGATTGGACCTGAGCCCAAAGTCACTCCGCCCTGGCTGACCAGGGGCGCCAGGGCCTCCAGCCCGACCACCGGGCCCTCGGCCGACGCCGTCACCTCCCGGGCCCGGGGGCCCTGCGGCCGCAGCTCCACGCGCAGCGCGGGCAGCTCCGGCTCGGCCCCACTGCACCGTAGCCGCCAGCCAGGCGGCAGCGGCCCCGCTCCCGACAAGGGCTCGAGGCGCTGGCGTGGGTACTCCCGGCACGAATGCCAGACCCCGTCCAGGCGGATGGCCGGGGCCAGCCCCGCCAGCCGCAACGAGGGGAGATCACGACGGGTCAGGGTGAGGTCGCGTCCGTCGGGGGCGAGGGTGAGCTGCCAGCCCGCAAGCTCGCGCGCCTCCGGAGGAGAGCCGTCGTCCGCGCACGCGCCGGCCAGGGCCAGGAGCGGCACGAGGACCAGCAGCAGGCCGGGCCGCCGGGCCGGACCGGCGGCGCGTGGATGAGCCAGGCGGAGCATGGCCGGATTGAACGGGAGAGAGCACCGGCTGTCAAGCGGCGGACGCCGAGGTCGCGGGGCAGGCCGCGCCCGCCCCATGGGCGTGGACCCCTCGATACCCAGGCATGTTTCTTGCTGGTCTCAGGCCAAAGGGCCACGGTTGGCCCGGCTGCACCCGCCTCCGGTCGCCTCCCGGGAGCGGGCGCAACGCCACGGCACGAACGGTCACAGACCACCGGCGCAGGCTCAGGCGGCCAGCCGCACGAGGAGCAGCGGATGAACGAGCGGGGAAGGCTTCTGACACCGGGGCTGGCCACTGCAGTTGCCAGCCTGCTCGTCATGTCCTGCGGCGGCCCCGAGCGCACCGTGACGCAGCAGCCCGACGAGGAAGAAGCCCTCTCCTGTGGCGACGAACGGGTCGCGCTCGGTCAGCGCACGGACGCGATCGTCAACGGCGAGGATAGCTGGGACCCCGCGGTCGTCCAGCTCGACGAGGCGCAGCGGCTGGCCGTCGGGGCGATCATGACCCGGTACGGCGGGAGCTGGACCAACATCTGCACCGGCACCCTGATCACGGACGAGCGGGTGCTCACCGCGGCCCACTGCGTCATCGACGAGCGCGGCCGGGTCACCTCGGCCTCGGAGTTCCGCTTCGCCCTGGGCGAGGACGCGGCCGACGCCCGGGCGACCCTGCGGGTGAGCGCGGTCCACGTGCACCCCGACTACGACCCCTGGGGAGCCGACGCGTCCGGCGACGTCGCCCTGCTCGTGCTCACCGCGCCCGCCACCGCCACGGTCCCCGAGGTCCGCCCGATCCCCTACAACTGCGAGGCCCTGGTCTCCGCGCAGCTCGTCGACTCCTCCCTGCAGACCGTCGGCTACGGTGCAACGACCCGTCGGGGCACGGACGAGAACTCCCGGCGCTACTGGGCCGTCGAGGAGGTGGTCGCGCTCGGCCGCATCGACTTCACGGTCGACGGCCACGGCGAGGCCGGGGTCTGCTACGGCGACTCGGGCGGCCCCGGCCTCTGGACCATGCCCGGCGGCGGTGTCCGGGTCATCGGCACCCTCTCCTGGGGCGACGAGTACTGTGCCGAGCAGGACCACTTCCTGCGCGTCGACCGGGTGTGCGACTTCCTCGACCCGCTCGTCGGCGGCTGCGGCTCCCTGACCGCAGCCGGAGTCTGCGACGGGCAGAGGGCCCGCTACTGCCAGGACGGGGAGGTCGTCGAGCAGGACTGCGCGACCCCGGACGAGGTGTGTGGCGACGACGGGAGCGGCCAGCAGCGCTGCATCGCCGACCCCTGCGGAGGAGAGACCCTCGCGGGCCGCTGCGACGGCAGCCGCGCGATCTGGTGCGACGGGGACGGGCTGCACGAAGAGGATTGTGCGGTCGACGGCGGCCGCTGCGGGGCCGACGCCCAGGCCCGCTGGCGCTGCCTCGCGGACCCCTGCGCGGGGGAGACCTTCGCGGGCCGCTGCGACGGCACGGTCGCGGTCTGGTGCGAGGACGGCCAGCTCCACCGCACGGAGTGCGACGTCGACGGGGGGATGTGCGCGCCCGACGGCGCCGGGATCCAGCGTTGCCGGATCGACCCCTGC
Organism: Myxococcota bacterium; assembly: GCA_034005005.1. Taxonomy (GTDB): domain Bacteria; phylum Myxococcota_A; class JAVEVO01; order JAVEVO01; family JAVEVO01; genus JAVEVO01. The sequence goes on along the minus strand of JAVEVO010000213.1, from coordinate 8,446 downwards.
CAGGGCGAGAGCTTCGCTGGCCGGTGCGCGGGCGCTACCGCGGTCTGGTGCCAGGAGGGCGAGGTCCACCGGGAGGCCTGCGACCTGGTCCCGGGCGGCTCCTGCGGGGCCGACGCCAGCGGTCGCCAGCGCTGCCTGCAGGACCCCTGCCAGGGCGAGACCGCGGCCGGCCGGTGCGAAGGAGACACCGTGGTCTGGTGCCAGGACGAGGCGGTGCAGCGGCTCGGTTGCGACACCCCCCGCGAGCGGTGCGGCGCAGGAGCGGACGGCCAGTTCCGCTGCCTCGCGGACCCCTGCCAGGGAGAGACCCTGCGCGGCCGCTGCGACGGCGACGACGTGCGCTGGTGTGAGGACGGCCGGCTCAAGGTGCGCCGCTGCGCGGACTGCGGCCAGGTCTGCGGCTTCTCCGAGGCCCACGCCGGCTACTACTGCCTCGACTTGGAGTAGCCCGGCGCCGAGGCCGGCACCCACCAGCCAGCGAGAAGGGTGGCGACCGGTCTCCGCCGGGTGGCGACCGGCCTCCGCGCCGGTCGTCCGTGTACCGACCTGTCGGCCGGCACCCACCCGAGCAACTGATCGAGACCCCCGTGACGGGGGCTAGCGCGCCGCGACCCGGGCGAAGGGGACGGTGAAGGCGTCCGCGTCCTCCCACTCCGCGGGGGAGTTGGAGGGGGTGGTGCCAGGAGTGTCCAACGTAGCGGGATCGTTCGGGATCGTGTCGAGGCAGGAGGTCTCGCCCTGGCCGAGCAGGACGCCGAGCCCCGCGGCCTCGAGCCCGGCCCGGTCCAGCCCGAGCAATGCCAGGGGGATCTTCATCTCGTAGAAGGAGTCCCGGGCGCCGTCGTGGCCGAGCGTGACGAAGTCCACCAGCGCGTCGGGGTCGTCCCTGTCGTCGACGTCCCGCACGCCCCACAGGGTCGGAGAGACGAGCCGCCGCCCGGACTTCACCTCGATGCCGACCGCGGGGAAGGGGTGGTAGTGCACACCCCCGTCGTCGACGGGGAAGACACCGTCCACGGCCTCCGAGACGTAGCCCTGCCAGAGGTTCGAGGCCAGGTAGAGCTGGAAGTCGGGCAGGTCGCTGCCCGTCCAGTAGGGCAGCCCGTTGTTCTTCTCCCACATGTCCAGCCCGCAGCCGGCGCCGGAAACGGTGTCGAGCGCGATCCACTGCGGGAGGTCCTGGGTCGCCACCGCGCCCCCGGCGGCCGAGCCGGCGTTGCTCGGGTCGATGACGTCGGTGACGTCCACATACTGCCAGGCCAGGTAGAGGTTGTCGTCGTCCCACGCTGCCCAGAGGTGGCTGAGATCGAAAGGCGCCTCGTGGAAGGTCCAGTTGCCGCCCAGGGAGCGCGGGTCGTCGTTGGCCATGTCCAGCGCGATGAGCTGCGCGGGACCCCACTCGCCGCCGACCCCGTCGACGGTGATCTGCCCGGCGGCCACGGCCTGGCCGAGGGTCGGGTTGGTCGAGTAGGGGCGGTCGCCGCCGGCTACCTGCTCGACCCGGGTATAGACATAGCTCGCGGTCACCACGGCGACCCCGTCGGTGGCCCAGAGCCGCAGCGAGACCGTCTCGCCGAGGGCCAGGTCCTCCCCGAGGCGCAGGGTCTGGCCGTCGACGAAGGACTCGCCCCCCGTCGCGGGGTCGACCTCTCCCAGCCCGTAGCGCCCCCGAATCCCCGCGGGGCCGCGCAGGGAGAGGCGCACGGTCAGCGACGGGGAGGAGAAGTCAGAGGTGCCGGGCGACGCCGCGACGCCGAGGTCCTCGACCACGGGCGCGTCCGGGTTCCGGTCGTACCAGACGCCGTCTGCGTACCAGCCGTTGCCGGTCCGGGCGAGGTCCGCGGTCTGGGCCCCGCCGTGGTCATTGAAGACCAGCTTCGCCGAGCTCTGCCCGGCCAGGACCAGCCAGTACCAGCCGTCCGCCCGCTGCTCCAGCTCCACCCCGGGCCAGACCGTGGTCAGACCGTCCGGGACGGTGTCCCAGTAGTGGACCCAGGCCGCGGTCCAGTCCGCGGGCTTGCGGAAGAAGACCACCAGCCCCTCCGGCAGCTCCTCCACGCAGGTTAGCCCCTCGGCGACGAAGCCGTCGTCGCAGCGGCAGACCGCCTCGCCCGCCAGCACCTCGCAGCGCCCCAGGCCGGAGCAGGTCACACCGGCGCAAGGGCTGGCCCCCTCCCCTTCGCCCTCCCCTTCGCCCTCCCCTTCGCCCTCCCCTTCGCCCTCGCCCTCTCCTTCGCCCTCTCCCTCGGCGCCCTCGCCCTCTCCCTCGCCTTCGGTCCCTTCGCCCTCGCCTTCGGTCCCTTCGCCCTCGCCTTCGGTCCCTTCGCCCTCTCCTTCGGTCCCTTCGCCCTCCCCTTCGGTCCCTTCGCCCTCACCTTCGGTCCCTTCGCCCTCACCTTCGCCTTCCCCGGCGCCGGCCCGCTTGGGATCCCCCTCGCACCCCGTGAGCAGCAGCACCACCAGAGCCAGCTCGATCGAACGACGCATCGCTCCTCCTCGACAGCGCGAGAGCCCGCAGCGTAGCCGATCCACGGTGCGCGACCAACCCCGGACACCAGGGCACAATAAGCGGCCCCCGGGAGAGTCCCCGTTGCCTAGCGCGTTGCGGATCGCGGCCTCCGGGGCCGAGACTCGCCGAGGTGTCGATGGCGTGAGAGCAGCAAAGCCCCAACGGGGTCTCAGAACACCGGGAAGTCCACCTCCAGGTTCTCCTGCCGGGCCGTGGGCGTCTGGCGCCCCTGGGTGAGGCTCCGCACCTTCTCGATCACGTGATCCCGCAGCTCCGAGACCCGCAGGGTGCCGTCCTCGTTTTGGTCCGCGCGGCCACTCTTCAGCCCCTCCAGCACGGCGTAGGTGAAGACGCCGTTGTTCCAGGTGGCCGACTCCAGCGCGAACTCGGCCCCGCCGGCCGAGGAGATCACCATGGCGCCCGAGCCCCGGCGCAGGTCGGCGAACAGCGCCCGCTGCAGATCGATGCTGCCGGCCAGCCCCAGCGCGGGCGCTACCGGCGGGGGCACGGCCTTCTTGGCGCTGGGCGCCGGCTTGCCACCGAGCAGGAAGCCCCGCACGGCCCGGGGCTTGACCGTGCCCTCGCTGGTGGTCGACTCGGCCAGGAGCGCGGGGTCGTCCGGGTCCACCTCGCCCGAGTGACAGGTATCGATGAGGATCAGCTTGCGGAGCGCGGGGATCCCGTCCACCAGTCCCTCGAGATCCTGGTAGGCCAGCCCCTTCGGCGCGGGATTCCGGAAATCGATGTCGGTGGTCGCAAGGTAGTAGTCGAGCTGCCGGTCCAGCAGCCCGTGGCCCGCGACGAAGAGGACCACCTCGTCGTCCACCCGGCTCTTCTCCAGGGTCGCCCGCACGGCCAGGATCCTGGCCCGGGTCGCATCCTGGTCCAGGATCTTCGTCACGTGCACCTGCCCGAAGCGGTCGGTCTGGCTCGCGAAGAAGGCGGCCAGGTCCCCCGCGTCCTTGGCTGCGAACCCCAGATCGTACTCGGAGGATCGGTAGCGGGAGACCCCGATCGCGACCACGTACAGGTCCGGCTCTGTCGTGGGGCCGGTGTAGTCGATCCGGAAGGTCTGCCGCAGGGACTCGACGCCCCGGCTGTTCAGCACCGAGACCTGGATCTTGTTGCTGCCGGCTGCGAGCTGCAGCGCGAGCTCCCGCTCGAGGTCGGAGGTCTTCGGGGTGCGCAGATCGATCCCGCCCACGCCGTGGATCGGGACGTCGTTCTGGTAGACGTTGAGCCGATCCAGCGGGTGCTGGTCGTCCTTGGCCCGGACCTTGAAGGTGAAGGTCCGCTCCGTGGTCGACAGCGGCGGCGGCGGAGAGGTGACCGTGACCGTGGGCACGTGCACCTCCGTGCCGAGCTGCTCCTCGGTGAGCCGCATCTTCTTCAGGCGCTTGAGGTAGGCCTGGCGGTAGGAGGCGACCAGGTCCTTCCCGGCCCCGAGCCGCGCGAGGACCAGGTCCGGACGGTTGTACTTCAGATCGAACTGCTCGAAGGGGAAGACCTGCGAGCCGACCCGGAACGCGAGCCCCTGCGCCCCGGCCGGGGAGCCCGCGTAGTAGTTGTCGGGCGTCACCGCGAGGAAATCCTCCCGGTCGATGCCCAGCAGCCGGACGATCAGGTTGCCGGTCGCGACATCCCACAGGGTCGTGCCGCCGAGGCCGCCGGCCAGCGCCCGGCCATCGGGGAGGAAGGCCACGGCGTCGACCTCTCCGCCGTGCTGCCAGGTGGCCTCGAGCGTCAGCGTCGCCGCATCCCAGCGGCGGGCCGTGCCGTCATCGCTCCCCGAGAGCAGCCAGCGGCCATCCGGCGAAAAGGCCACGCCCTGGATGTCCCGGGTGTGGCCCTTCCCCACGGCGACCTCCCGCGCGGACGCGACGTCGTAGAGCAGCACGCGGCCGTCCTCCGTGCCCGCGGCCAGCCGGCGGCCGTCGGGGGAGAAGGCCAGTGAGCGGCGGACCGGAGAGCCGGGGCGGGCGGAGCCCAGCGCGTTGCCGGAGCTCACGCTCCAGAACCGGATCTGGCCGTCGTTATCCCCGGTGGCCACGGTGCGGCCGTCCGGCGAGACGGCCAGGGCCATGATGTCCCGGGCGTGGCCCCGGGCGGTCCAGAGCTGGCTGGCTCCCTCCAGCCGCCACATCGTGACCGTCTTGTCCGCATCCACCGACACGAGGTGTTTCCCATCCGGCAAGAACGCGACCCCCGTGACGCACAGGGACTCGAACGCGCCGTTGACGAGCCGCTCGGGCCGGGTCAGGGTCGCCACCTCCCGCCCCGTGGCGACGTTCCACACCTTGACCAGGTGGTCGTAGCTCCCGGCCGAGGCCAGCAGGCTGCCGTCCGGGGAGAAGGCCACCTGGAAGATCCAGTCCTTGTGGCCGGCCAGGGTCCGGAGCAGCCGGCCGGTCTCCAGGTCCCAGAGGCGGACGAGCTTGTCGACGCCGCCGGTGGCCATGACCTTCGGACCCCGGGGGGCCGCGGCCACGGTGAGCAGGCCGGCGGTCCGCCCCACAAGGCCGCGCAGCTCCCGGCGGGTGGCCACCTCGAAGAAGCGGACGCCGTTGCCCGCGGTCACCGCCAGCCGCTGACCGTCCGGGGTGAAGACCGGGTGCTGGACCCGATCCTGCGGGATGCGCCCCACCTCCGTCTTGGTCCGCACGTCCCAGATCACGGTGTCCGCAAAGCCGGAGATCGCCAGCCGGGAGCCGTCCGGGGAGATCGCGGAGCCGTACAGCGACCCCTTGAAGGTCGCGAGCTCCTTCCCGTCACGGGTGTTCCAGAGCCGGACGGATTCGTCCGTATCGCCCACTGCCAGGACGCTCCCGTCCGCGGTCACGGAGAGAGCGAGCGGCGTCGCGCCCTGCGCGAGCTTGTGCTGCTCCTTCCCCGAGGCCACGTCCCAGATGCGGACCGTCCCGTCCGCGCTCCCGGAGACGAGCCGGCCGTCGGGCAAGAACTGCAGAAACCGGATGCGGTCGCCGTGCCCCGCCAACGTCTCGATCTTGGTGGGGCTGGCGTCCACGCGGTACAGCGCGACCGCGGGGCCGTCGCCGCAAGCGAAGCTCTGGCCGTCCGGGGCCACCGCCACGGCCTCCACCTCCCGCTCCAGTCCCTCCAGCGTGAAGCGGGGCTGGCCGGTGGCCGTGTCCCACCCCCGGACCGTCCGGTCTTCGCTGCCCGTGAGCACCAGCGCTCCGTCCGGGCTGAAAGCCACCGTCTTGACGTACTTGGTGTGGCCCACGAAGGCGCGCACCTCCAGGGCCGTCTCCAGATCCCAGAGCCGGGCCGTCCCGTCCGCGCTGGCCGTCACCAGCCGCCGGCCGTCCCGGGAGAAGGCGATCCGGTAGACCCCCTTGGAGTGCCCCGCCTGCGAGGCCAGCTCCGGGGCTGGACCGGCCGCCAGAGCCAGCATCGGGATCAGGACGAGCCCCAGTCCACAAGATCGCAACCACCAGCGGCAACGGATCATCGGCAACCCTCCGGACGATGACTGCATTGTCTAGCACGGCAGCAGGGAGAGGGCCAGGTAGGAGCCCTCCTGGCCCCGGGGGGCGATGGCCGCGGGGTACTCGTACAGCCGGGGCGAGCAGCAGGCCTCGCCGACCGAGTAGACCAGCACGCAGAGCACGATGGCCACGAGCAGCGGGGGCACCGGCCCAAGCAGCCCCAGCCAGGCTCCCCCAGCCAGCCGTCGGCGAGCCAGGCGAAGTGCACCGGGGGCACGGACAGGAAGAAGACCGAGCCCGCCGCGATGGCCGTGCCGATCACCACGGCCCGGTAGGCGGAGAGCCGCTGGGTGAGAGCACCCACCAGCGGTGCGAGCACGATGACGATGGTCGCGTTGAGCAGGCCGAAGACATGGCCGATGGGCTGCGTCCAGAGCCGCCCGAAGATGCGCAGCCAGTCCCGCAGGGCGTCCCAGCAGGCGAGGACGAACGCCCGGGGCAAGCCCACGCCGGGATAGGGAGATGGTACTTCGGTCACAGGCACCCCGGTCGCCGTCGCCTCGACGCCCTCGCGAGGGTCTCGCCAGCCAACCGTCGCTGCTGGATCTCCCGGACGTCTCCCTTCGTCATCTGTCCCCGCGGTCTGGTCAGGGTCCGGGGCTTGAACTCACGCTTGGGCTTGGGCCCGATCTTCGGCAGAACCGCAGCCAGCCCGGGAGCAGGCGCAGCTCACCGGGTCGAGACCGGAGGAAGCACCAGGTCGTCACTCCCCTGCGCGGGGGCGTTCTGAGGGGGGGGGAACTGCGCGAACCGTCCCGGCTCGCGCCCGTCCACCGGCACCGACCCGTGCTTGCCGTGGCTGCGGGCCGCCACGCCGGAGCAGCTCCCGTCCGCCCCACCAGACACCCCCGTCCGCGAGGGGCTTCAGCGGCTCTGCCGCTACGGACTGCGCTCGCCGTTTTCCCAGGAGCGCCTCTCCCTGCTCCCCGACGGCCGAGTCGTCTACCGGCTCGCCAGGCCCTGGCCCACCCCGACCGGACGCACCGAGCTGGTCCTCGACCCCGTCGACTTCCTGCGACGGCTGGCCGCGCTGATCCCCGCACCGTACCGAGACATGGTCCGCTGGCCTTCCTCACCGACCCCCGCGTGCTCGAGAGGATCCTCGGCCACCTCGGGCTGCCCACGACACCCCCGCCCGTGGCACCCCCGAGGCTGCCCCGCGATGACGACCTGGTGCTGGCACTGGACGAGGACCCGCCGGACCAGGGCGACGGCGAGGTCGCGACGGCCGCGCGACGCCGCACCCGGTACCCTCCCCACCCGGACCGCCAACATCACGCCAGCCAGGCCAACCACGCCACGCCAGCCGCGCGACACCCGGGCACTCTCTGGGCTACCTTGACCCGATGAAGAAAGGGCCTTGAAAGTTCCTATGCACGAAGGGGAAGCTGAGGACCCACTGGCGGTAGGGCACGGCGGGCAGCAGGTCGTCGATGAGGCAGGGATGTGCCGGCGAGGCAGCCATAGCTGCGGGGGCAGGGCAAGGAGCTTGCCAAGAGCCGCCGGTCCCCGGCCGAGCACGGACAGGGCCGCCCAGGACGAGAGGCTGCGCTCAGCCAGGGGCTCTCGCGCGGGCTCTCCTCCAGGAGGGGGGCGATCCGGAGCGCCCGGCGGAGTCCGGGTATTGCGAAGCCCCGGCCCCCACGACTACCATGCCGACTATAGCAGAAAGTGGCAAAGCTCCCGCTCCGGCAGCCCGGAGGGGGCGAGACAAAGCATGGAGGAGACATCATGGCGCCTTGCAGCACCAAGACCGGCAGCTTCTTCCTCGGCGCTGGCTATGTCCTTGCTGCTCGCTGCGTTCGGCGTCGGCCTGCTCGCCGGCGCACAGCAGGTCGAGGGCGACGAGCCGGTGCCGCCGCTGGTCATCCCGTACCAGGGCGTGCTCGAGTTCGAGGGCCAGCTGGTGGACACCCAAGGGCAGGGGCAAGGGGTGACCTTCTACGCCTGCGTCCAGGACGGGCAGGGCGCCCGGCTCTGGCCCGCGGCCCCCGGCGGCGGGGAGCCCGTCCCCTGGGAGGTCCACGAGGGCGTTCCGGTCCACGGCGGCCGCTTCTCCCTGCAGCTCGGCTCGCAGGTCTCCTTGCCCCCCAACCTGTTCGACGGCAGCCCCCGCCTGCTCCATCTGCAGGTGGAGTACGCGGGCTCCGGCACGGTGGACATGGGACAGCAGCAGCTGCTGTCCTCTCCCTGGGCCATGACCGCCGGACGGTCGAACACGGTGCAGTCGATCCAGGGGAACATCCAGCAGCAGGTCCCCGAGATCCAGGGGGGGGCGAACTGGATTGGCCCAGATCAATTGGGTGCAGCTCATCCCGGTGAGCGCGAGCGGCGCGCATAGGGGATCGTAAAGAAGCGGACTTCCTGCGATCTTCGACGTTGCAAACGGACCGGAGATCGCAGGAGGAAGTCCGCATGCCGAGGATAA
>JAVEVO010000212.1:0-10543 GCA_034005005.1 Myxococcota bacterium | reverse complement strand
CCCTCGCTCCCCTCCCCCTCGCCCTCGCTCCCCTCCCCCTCGCCCTCGCTCCCCTCCCCCTCGCCCTCGCCCTCCTCGCCGGTCTTGCGCTCGGGGCTGTCGGTGCAGCCCGAGGTGGTGATGAGGAACAGACCGAGCAGGCTCAAGGGGACGACTCGACGCAGCTCACACATGATGCTCCTCCGTCAGGAGAGTGCCGGGGGGAGGCCCAGACGGGGCCGGATGAAGCCAGGCCGGGCGATTACCACCCGGGGAGTACCAAAAACTGGTTGGCCGTGGCGAGGAAGCTGCAGGCGTCCTCGAAGGGCCCGGTACAGAGCTCGAGTTCCACCAGGTCCCCCACCGTGACGCCCATGACCTTCATCTCGCCCTCGACGTTGTGGGTGAGACGCAAGGGCTCGGTCCGGCTCGCATCGGGGCGCTGCATCCGCAAGAAGGCGCTGTCGCTCGAGAGGAGCTGGGTCTCGTCCTTCGGCATCAGGAACTGGATGTCGTAGCCGAGCAGCCCCTCGGTGAGCAGGGAGAGCCAGTCCCCGTCGAACAGGCCGTTGGGGTCGACGCGCCGGTTGGCCGGGTAGGGGAACTCGATGTACAGGGTGTTGTCGTTGGGATCGAGCCGCAGGGAGCAGATCATGGAGTAGGTGTCGGTGCAGAGGGTGAAATCCCCCTGGTCGTCACGGAACTCGCCGACCATGTCGCCGTCGTAGCTCAGGATCTTGCCGCTCCCCTCCTCGTAGGCGAGGTACAGGGCGTTGCTGTGGGTGACCTCCCCCTTCAGGGAGACCCGGATGTGCGCGCCGGCGGCGGTCCGCACCACCTGGGCCTCGTAGTAGGCCTCTCCCGGCCCGAAAAGGGGCAGATCGGTCCAGGACTCGGGGCTCGGCTCGGGATCGGGCAGGGGGATGATGCTGCCGTCGCTGTCCTCGTCGCCGTCGTCGAGCTCCTCGTCGGGGATGTTGGGCGGGCTCTCGTCCTCGGCCTCGTCGTTGTCGGGCAGGTCACCGCCCTGCAGATCGGCCCGCAGGTCGATCACCTCGAGGACGGGGTGCTCGAGCCAGGCCGGATTGCCCCGGTTGTCCTGGAAGCGCCAGGTCTGCATCCACTCGAGGGTCTGGCAGGCGTAGCCGTTGGCACCCCAGCCGGAGCCCCAGCTATTCTTGACGATGAAGCAGACGCCGCCCTCGTAGTTCGGATTGTTGAGCTTGCGGTAGCCGACGATCAGGTAGGCGTGACCGCCCGCGTGCATGATGTCGCCCGCGCTCCCGGCCTCCGCGAGGGTGATCATCCCGGAGGTCTCGAACCAGTTGTCGGACAGGGGGCTCGCCCAGAGGACCGGCAGCCCCTGGTCCTCGAGGACCCGGATGACCTCCTCGGGGGTCGTCACCGTGCCGACCTGACGCACCTTCACCGCCCCCTTGGCGCAGGAGTCGAGCTGGGGCACCTGCAGCTCGTTGCGGCCGGGGCGCGGATTGTAGGGACAGTCCGCCTCGAGGGGGATGTTCGCCCCCGGCGGCGCCGCGCCCGCGAGGCTGGCATTGAAGCCGTCCCCGTACCAGGAGCCGCCCTCGTCATCCGTGATGCAGCCGCCCGCGTGGCAGTCCTCACGGCTCATCCAGTAGAAGCGCTGCTCGGAGAGATCGAGGGTCCGCAGGTTCTTGTAGCTCTTCAGGGCCATGTACTCGAGGTGGCCGATGCCCGCGAACGCGGCGCAGGTGCCACGCTGCCCCTGGTCCCGCACGGGGATCTTCTCGAGGTTGGGGATCGTGTACTCGCTGTACTTCAGGGTGGCGAGGTCGACGCCGTCCTTGGAGCGGGGCTTCTCGGCGTCGGTGACCCGGGGGACCTCCGCGAAGTCGAGCAGCTTGAAGCGGTTCTTGGGGTCGAGCCGCACCTTGGCCTTGGTGTTCTTGCGCATCAGGTTGGCGACGGGAGTCGGCGGCTCGATGTCGTCGGCACCGCCGATCTTGGATGCGGCGACGTCGGTCCGCCGCTCGAGGATCGCCATCACCGCCTCCGTGTCGGTGGTCGGGGCCGAGGTGCGATCCGTGCGCATCATCGTGAAGGCCGAGACGCCGGAGAGCTCGACCTCGTCGTCCGAGGGCAAGCAGGAGGTGACGAGCAGGCTGCCCGCCAGGCCGAGAGCGACCGGCAGCAGGCCACGCGCCGAGAGTCTGGGTTCACGCATCCGAGCCTCCTTGTGGGACCGGGGCCGTCTCGCGGGCGCCTGGTCGCCGTCTCCCGAGCCGCTTCATTGTAGTCGGGCCCCCCCTGCGGAACAAGGCCTCCCGGGGGAGGGCCCGGCGAGCGCTCCCGGGGGGTTTGTTGGTGAGACGAGCGGGCGCGTGCGATATTCCCCCGCCAGCGGGAGGAAGGCACGGACATGGCGCAGGAGCACGTCCAACCAGCCCCGGAGCCGCAGCCGGGACCTCTGGGCAGGTACCTGCGGGACAGCCGCGCCGCGGTCAACACCGTCTGCCTGATCCTCCCCCTGTTCCTGATCTACTCCGTGGGGGTCCAGTTCACCGGGGGCATCCAGAATGGAGTCGACCTGCTCAGCGGTGTAGTTCGTAGGTACCACTTCATCGCGGAGAACTACCTCCTGATCAATGCCATCGTCCTGGTCGTCTTCCTGCTGGTCCTCCTGATCCTGCGCAACCGGGGCAGCTTCCGGCCGGGCATCTACGGGCTGGTGATCCTCGAGGGCGCCGGCTACGGGGTGCTGCTCGGGGCCGGGATCCCCGCCGTGCTGACCGGCTGCGGGGTCACGCCCGCCACGTCCGCCCTGAGCCTCGGCCCTCCCCTCGCCGCTGCGGCCCGGCCCCTCGACCTGGGCCCCCTCGACCGCCTCGTCCTGAGCTGCGGCGCCGGCGTCTGGGAGGAGATCGTCTTCCGCTTCCTGCTGCTGGGCGGGCTGTACCTCGGCCTCGTCCGGGTGCTGCGGATCGGCGCGGTCCCCGCCTGGCTGGGCGCGACGCTGGTCTCCTCCCTGGCCTTCGCCGCGGCCCACTACGTCGGCAGCCTGGCCGACACGCTGGAGCTGTACGGCTTTCTGTTCCGCTTCCTCGCCGGGGTCGTCTTCGCCACGGTCTTCCTCCTGCGCGGCCTGGCCGTGGTGGTGTACACTCACGCGGTCTACGACGTGATGGTCATGCTGCTGCTGGCCCGCTGACGCTGGAGAGGTCTCGTGAAGCGCATCCTCGGGGTGGTCGTCGCGCTGCTGCTGCTCGACCTGCTGCTCCTCCTCTGGCCGGGCCGGAGCGGGCCGACTCCACCACGCGCTGCGGGCGACCACCCGCGCGCGCGGGTCGGGCTGGTCTTCGACGTGGGCGGACGGGGCGACAAGAGCTTCAACGACGCGGCCTACGCCGGGCTGGTGCGGGCCCGGGAGGAGCTCGGGGTCGAGGTGGAGTACATCGAGCCGGGGGAGGGTGCGGATCGGGAGAGCGCCCTGCGGATCTTCGCCTCCCGCGGGTTCGCCTTGATCTTCGGCGTCGGCTTCATCTTCACCGACGACCTCACGGAGCTGGCCCGGGAGTACCCGCAGACCCACTTCGCGGGCATCGACTACGCCTTGCAGCTCGACGACCAGGGACGGGTGATCCCTCCCCCCGCCAACGTCGCGGCCCTGAAGTTCCGCGAGGAGGAGGGCTCCTGCCTGGTCGGCGCCCTGGCCGGCCTGGTCTCGCGGACCGGGCGGGTCGGCTTCGTCGGCGGCATGGACATCCCCTTGATCCGGCGCTTCGAGGCCGGGTACCGCGCCGGGGTGCGGGAGGTCTGCCCCGCCTGCACCGTCACGGCCAACTACGCCGGAGTCACCGGGACCGCCTTCAAGGACCCGGGCAAGGGCAAGGAGCTGGCCCTCAGCCAGTACCGCAGCGACGTCGACGTCATCTTCCACGCCTCCGGCTCGACGGGGCTCGGCGTGTTCGAGGCGGCCCGCCTCACGGGCAAGCTCGCCATCGGCGTCGACGGCGACCAGTACGCGGAGGCGCCCGGGCACGTGCTCACCAGCATGATCAAGCGCGTCGACGTCACCGTGCTCGAGATCGTACGCGAGACCGTGGAGGGCCGCTTCCGGGGCGGTGTCCGGGAGTTCGGCCTCGCCGAGCAGGGGGTGGGCTACGTCCTCGACGAGCGCAACCGCGCCTTGATCCCGGAGGCGGCCGAGCGGCAGGTCGAGGAGCTCCGCCGACGGATCCTCGCCGGCGAGCTGCGCGTGCCGACCCGCCCCGAGACCACCCCCACCTCCCGGGAGGCCCCATGATCCCCCAGCCCGCCCCGCCCCCGCCGGATGCCGTGCGGATGGTCGGGATCAGCAAGCGTTTCGGCACGTTACAAGCCAACAACCGGATCGACCTGACCGTCCGCCCGCAGACCGTGCACCTGCTCGTCGGCGAGAACGGCGCCGGCAAGTCGACCCTGATGCGGATCCTCGCGGGCTTGTGCCCGCCCGACGCCGGGGAGGTCCAGATCCTCGGCCAGCCCCTGCGCCGGGCGAGCGCGTCCCTGGCGATCCAGCTCGGCCTGGGCATGGTCCACCAGCACTTCATGCTCGTGGAGCCCTTGACCGTGGCCGAGAACCTGGTCCTCGGACGCGAGCCGCGACGCCGGGGCCTCTTCGACATGGCCGCGGCTCGGCGGGCCGTCGAGGAGCTCGGCGCCACCTTCGGGCTGCCCCTGGACCCCCGGGCGATCGTCGGCGACCTGCCCGTGGGCCAGCGCCAGAAGGTGGAGATCCTCAAGGCGCTCTACCGGGGCGCCGAGGTGCTCGTGCTCGACGAGCCGACCGCGGTGCTGACTCCCCCCGAGACCCGGCGGCTGTTCGCGATGCTGCGCCGCTTCCGGGATCAGGGACGCACGGTGCTGTTGATCACCCACAAGCTGGACGAGGTGATGGCCGTGGCCGATACGGTCACCGTGCTCCGGGGCGGAGAGAAGATCGCCGACCTGGACGCCGCGCAGACCAGCCCGCCGGCGCTGGCCCGCCTGATGGTCGGCCGGGAGGTCCGGCTGGACCGCGGGGCGGCGGCCCCGGTCGTCGTGCCCCCGCAGCCGGTGCCGGCCCTCGAGCTCTGCGGGGTCAGCCTGCGGGGGCGGGGCGAGGCCGACGGGCTGCACGAGGTGAGCCTGCGGGTCGAGCCGGGCGAGATCGTCGGCGTCGCCGGCGTCCAGGGCAACGGCCAGCGTGAGCTCCTCGAGGTCATCGCCGGTCTGCGACGACCGGACCAGGGCCGGATCCTGCTCGCCGGGCAGCCCCTCGAGCGCCTGTCCGCGAGGCAGCGCCTGGCCGCGGGGCTCTCCCACATCCCCGAGGACCGCCAGGAGCAGGGGCTGGTCCTCGACCTCACGGTCGCCGAGAACCTGATCCTCGGCCGCCAGCGGGGCTTCCGTCGGCTCCTCGGCCTCGACCGGCGCCGGATCGCCCGCCGGGCCGCGGAGCTGATCGCCGAGTTCGACATCCGGCCCCCCCAGGGTGCGGTGCTGGCGCGCACCCTCTCGGGAGGCAACCAGCAGAAGGTCGTCGTCGCCCGGGAGCTCGCCGGCGGCCGGCCGCCCCGGGTGCTGCTCGCCGGGCAGCCGACCCGGGGCGTCGACGTCGGCGCCGTCGAGGAGATCCACCAGCGGCTCCGCACGGCGCGGGACGGGGGGGCCGCGGTCCTGCTGATCTCCGCGGACCTCAACGAGATCCTCCTGCTGGCCGACCGGATCCTGGTGCTCTACGGCGGACGGATCGTCAGCTCGCTCCCCGCGGGGGAGGCGAGCCTGGAGCGGCTCGGCGAGCTGATGCTCGGTGCTGCCGGAGAGAGCCGATGAGCCAGCCGGCCCCCACCTCCGTGCTCCCTCCCCGGCTCTTTCGGGGCCGCCTCTCCGTCGAGGCCCAGACCGCTCTGCTCGCTCCCGTACTGGCCCTGCTGGTGGCGGTGCTCGCCGCCAACCTGCTGGTCCTCGCGTACGGGGAATCGCCCGCCGCGATCCTCGGGCTGCTGCTGGCCGGGACCTGGGGCTCGGCCTACGGCATCGGGCAGGTCCTGTTCAAGGCGACCCCGCTGATCCTCACCGGGATCGCCGTGGCCCTGCCCTTCCGTGCGGGGCTGTTCAACATCGGCGCGGAGGGGCAGGCCGTCGTCGGCGCCCTGGCCACCGGGGTCGTCGGCGCGTCCCTCCCCGCCGGGACTCCCTGGCCGGTGGCGATCCCCCTCGCCGCGGGGGCCGGCTTCGGCGCCGGCGCCCTCTGGGGCGGGCTGCCCGGCTGGCTGCGGGGCCGCTTCGGCGCCCACGAGGTGATCCTGACGATCATGCTCAACTTCGTCGCGCTGGCCCTGGCGAACTACGTCACCGTCTCCGGCTTCGCCCTCCCCGAGACCCTCCATGGCCCGCCCATCGTGGGCGGTGCCGAGCTGAGCCGGTTGAGCCGCTTCTTCCCGGCCCTGCACGGCAGCGCGGCCAGCACGGCCTTTTTCGGCGCCCTGGGAGTCGCCCTGCTGAGCTGGTGGCTCCTGTTCCGGACCGTGTTCGGCTACGAGGTCCGGGTCCTCGGAGGGAGCCTCGCCGCGGCCGTGGGCAGCGGCATCCCGCCGGCGCGGATCATGACTTTGGTCATGGCAATCGCCGGCGGCTGTGCGGGCCTGGTCGGCACCAGCAGCGTCCAGGGCTACAAGCACTACTACGAGGATGGCTTCTCGGGAGGCATCGGCTTCATGGGCATCGCGGTCGCCCTCCTCGGCCGGAACCACCCCCTCGGCCTGATCCTCGCCGCCTTGCTCTTCGGAACCCTCTCCCAGGGAGGCCTGGCGATCAACGCCCGGGTCCCCAAGGAGCTGGTGGAGATCCTCCAGGCCGTCATCATCCTGGCCGTCATCGCCTCGAGCCAGGAAGTCGCCCGCGTGCTGCGGCGGACGGGAGGCGGACGATGAGCGAGCTGCTCACCCTCGCCTTCGTGGTCCAGATCGTAAGGATCTCGGTACCTTACGTCCTCGCAGCCCTCGGCGGGACCTTCTCCGAGCGGGGTGGAGTGACCAACATCGCGCTGGAGGGGATCCTCCTGGCCTCGGCCTTCCTCTTCGTGCTGGGCTCCTACCTCGGCGGCCACGCGGCCGTCGGCCTGGTGTGCGGGCTGGCCGGCGGAGTCGGCACCGCCGCCCTGCTCGGCGCGATGGCCGTGACTTGGCGTGCGGACCCCATCGTCAGCGGCGTGGCGATCAACCTGCTGGCCCTGGGCGGCACGAAGTTCTTCCTCAAGCTGGTCTGGGACAGCTCCTCCAACTCCAGCCGGGTGGCGGCCATCGAGCCCCTGGCCCGGGGGGAGGGCGACCTGGGCGCCCTGCTCGAGCTGGCGACGCACCCGCTGATCGTCGCGACCGCCCTGCTCGTCGGCGGCAGCACGCTGCTGCTGTTCCGCACGCGCTTCGGGCTGCGGCTGCGGGCCTGCGGCGAGCACCCGGCGGCCGCCGCGAGCCTGGGGATCGCGGTCCGTCGGATCCGCTGGACCGGCGTGCTGCTCTCGGGGCTGCTGGGAGGGCTGGGAGGCGTGTGGCTCGCGTCCAACCAGCACCAGTTCACGGACAACATGAGCAACGGGCGGGGGTACATCGCCCTGGCCGCGGTGATCTTCGGTCGCTGGCATCCGGCCTACGCGGCCCTGGCCTGCCTGCTCTTCGGTACGGCCGAGGCCGTGCAGATCCTGCTGCAAGGGCAGGGCCACGGGGTACCGACGCAGCTCCTGCAGGCGCTCCCCTACCTGCTGACCATCGTGACCGTCGTCGGCTTCATGGGGCGCGCCCGGCCGCCCGCCGCGCTCGGCAAGCCCTTCGAAGGGTAGTGGGACTTTCGGTCTAGCTCTCGCCGTGGACGATCTGGTAGGCCTGCTGGGCGAGCTCACGCAGCTCCGCCTCCCGCCAGCTCTCCCGGTCGTGGAGCCGGCCGAGGAGATCGCCGGGCAGGGCGGTCGCGCCATTGAAGGCACCGCTGATCGCGCCCGCCATCGCCGCGGTCGTGTCGACGTCGCCGCCGACCGCGATCGCGGTGCAGAGGGTCTCCCACGGGTCCGCCGGGGTGCGCAAGAACGAGTAGAGGCTCCAGAGCACGCTGCCGAGGACGAAGGGCGAGATCCCCTCCCAGAGATCCATCCCGCCAGGATCGATCCCGGCCCGCGAGATGGGCAGCACCGCACTCTCCGGGGGGAGGGTGATCCAGTGCAGCAGGTCGAGCAGGTGCGTGGCGAACCCCTCCTCGACGGGCAGGACCCAGCGATAGAGCTGGCCGACGAAGCGGCCGACCTCCAGGTGCTCGGCCTGGACCGCGAGGGCCACCGCGCCGGCGATGGTCACCGCCCCGGCGAGGCAGCGCGGGTCGCGGTGGGTGATCTGCGCCTGCTGACGGGCCGCGGTCACCATCCCCCCGGGATCGCCGGGGAAGAGCAGCCCGAGGGGCCCGGCGCGCATCGCCGAGCCGTTGCCCGCGGCCGGCGCGGGAGTGCCCGACTCCTCCCAGGAGTGGCCGCGCAGGAGCTGGCGGGCCGCAAGCGCGGTGGCCCGGCCCTCGCCGACGATCTTCCGCTCGTAGAAGAGCGCGGCCAGCCGCTGCGCGTACTCCTGGGGATCGAAGCGCCGGCGCGCGACGAAGCTCCGCAGCAGCTCACGCGCGAGCTGGGTGTCGTCCGTGTACTGGCCCGGGGCGAAGGGCAAGCGCCGCGCCTCGCCGGCCTGGCCGGTGCGCAGGGTGCCCTCCACGTAGCTGCGGCAGTCCGCGGGCAGGTAGCCCTCGACCACGAAGCCGAGGGCGTCGCCGAGGGCCTGGCCGAGCAGGCAGCCGGCGAAGCGGTCCGACAGGGATGGGGTCATGGACCTTCCTCGCAGGAAATCCTCAGGGGGCGTCGCGGTCGGGGACCGGGACCGCGGCGGTGAGGGTGGCGGCCGCGGCGGTGAAGCGCAGACCGATGCTGTAGCCGTCGTCGACCCGATCGTCGTCGAGGTCGATATCGGGCTCCCCCAGCAGATCGGCCAGGGAGAACCCCTCCGGGAAGACGACGCCGGCGTCCTCGAGCGCGCGGACGAGCTCGGCGTGGGGGATGATCCCGCCGAGGATCCCCTTGGCCCAGCCGCCGTCCACGCGACGGACGCCCAGAAGCTGCGCCGCGCGCAGCGGGACGGGGAGGATGCGCATCCCGACCGGCAGCGCCAGCACGATGTCCCGCGGCCCGGCGCTCAGGGAGCCGTCGGCGGCGATGCGAAAATCGGGGAAGAAGGCCCGGGGGAAACCGTCGTCACCGAGGCTCGCGAGATCGACGAGGAAGCTCTCGCCTCCCGAGAAGTCGTCCGCGGGGTCCGCGGGGACGTCCCGATCGCGGACCTTCCAGAGGTGGACCGCCGGACACGGGAGGCGGTCCGGGGAGACCGCCGGATCGATCACCTCGACGGCCATCCGGAAGGCCCCCGAGCGGATGGACTCGGCCACCGTGGCGTTGAAGCTCGCCGCGAACAGGGGCTGCCGCGCGAGCGCGTTGTCGAGCCGCCCGTCGTCGTCGAGATCGAACCCCACGTCCGCCTCCGCGAGGAGCTCCTGCACCACGGCGGCCTGGCCGAAGGAGAGCAGATCGGGTGGCGCCGGGCACGCGGCCTGGCAGCGGCACTCGCCCCAGCGGCCGTCGTCCTGGCAGATCGCCTCGCCCGCCGTGCCGTCCGCGCAGCGGCAGGGCTGGACCTGCCCCGGCCGACAGAGCTCCGCCCCCCGCGCGGTCAGCTCGGCCCGGGCGTAGGTGAAGACCAGGCCGAGGCTGAAGGATTCGGCCACACCATCATCGTCGAGGTCCAGATCGGGCTCGCCGAAGAGCATCTCGGGGGTGACCATGGCCGGGATCACGATCCCCGCCGCCGCGAGGGCCGCGAGCAGCTCCCCTTCGTCCAGCGCGCCGCCGAGCAGCCCGGCCACCTCGTCCGGCCGGGGCTCGAGCAGGGCGCGCAGCCGGGCGCGGCGGATGGGGAGCTCGAGCACGGCCTCCCCGACGGGGAGCAGCAGCCGGATATCGCTGGGGCCGGCGACGATATCGTCCTCGCCGAGGGTGGCCGCGGTGAGCTGGGCGAGGGGGAAGCCGTCATCGCCGAGGCCGTGGGGATCGACCACGAACCGCTCGTCGCCGTCGAAATCATCCGTCGGATCGGCCGGCACGTCGCTGTCGGAGACGCGCCAGAGGTTGACCGCCAGGCACTCCTCGCCGGGCTGGGGTAGCTGGTCGAGGTCTGGACGCGCCAGCTCCAGGGCCAGCCGCATGGAGCCCTGAGCCAGGGAGCTGGCCATCGTCTCGTTGAAGCTCAGCCGGAAGATCTCGCTGGCAGCCAGGGCGTTGTCGACCACCCGGTCGCCGTCGAGATCGAAGCCCTGGCCCGGCTCGACGCGCAGGGTCTGGAGGATGCCGGCGAGCCCGAAGTGCTCGAGATCGTGGGGGAGCGGGAGGCACTCGCCCTCGCCCTCCGCACCCTCGCCCTCGCCCTCCGCACCCACCCCCTCACCCTCCGCACCCTCGCCCTCGCCCTCCGCACCCTCCCCT
>JAVEVO010000211.1:0-10583 GCA_034005005.1 Myxococcota bacterium | reverse complement strand
CGGTCAACGCGTCCGCCCGGCACAAGGTGTTCGGATCGCTCATCGTCCCCGCCAGGGACAGGGACGACCCCTCGATGATCTCGTACGGGCCCCGCGCGTTGGCGATGGGGTCCATGGCCGGCTGCGGCTGGGCGATGACGTTCTTGATGACGTAGATGTTGTACTTCGGCGCGGGGTTGCCGCTCGCGTCGACGCTGTCGTCCTTCACCCGCAGGGCCGCGTGGTACGTCCCCGCGGCCAGGTACTGCCAGATGGGCGCCGCGTCTTTGCTCGCGGTCTTGTAGGCCTTGCGCGCCAGGTCGGGCGCGTCCGCGACGACGCTGCCCCAGGGCACCGCGTCGAAGGTGGCGTTGGTGGGCGCGGCCACGGTCTCGAACAGCCACTGGTACTCGACGATCTTCCGCTTCGGGCTGAGGTGGTAGCTGTCCTTGTGCTGGAAGGTCACCTTGCCGAAGGCCGCACCCTGGCAGCCCTCGTCGACGGTCGTGGCGGAGACCGCCTCGGCCACGGCCACCGGATCGGGGTCGAAGATCGTCGCGGTGTTCGTCAGCACGCCGCCCCAGGAGGTGGAGAGCGCGACGCCGGCCTGGGTGCTCGAGGAGGTCCCCGACTGCTTGAGCTGCTTCTGGTAGCCGTCCTTGTGCTGGTTGTTGATCAGGTAGTAGGACATGTCCCGCCACCAGTCGACGTCGGTGTCGAGGACCTTGTCGCCGTTGGTGTCGACCCGCAGGTACTTGGGGGCCGAGGAGAGGGTCCGCAGCCCCTTCATCACCGAGTACAGGGCGTAGAGGTAGCCGCCGCCGGAGCCGTCGAAGCGGGTGTTCTTGCTGTTGAAGAGGGAGCCGGTCCAGCAGGTGCCCGTGCTCAGCTCGACGTACCAGTACTTGCCCAGAAAGGTCATCGCGGCGTCGTAGCGCTCGCGCATCTGCTTCTTGGTCCGGTCGCTGTAGGTGTTGGTGGACCAGACGAGGTTGTCGTCCGCGGTCCCGAACTGGTCGCTTCCCAGCCAGCCGTGCCCGACGAGCAGGCCGCCGGTGAGGTGCGGGTCCTTGGCCGCGTCGTCCAGGGAGCAGCCGTTGGTGCAGGCCGTGGTGTTCCGGTAGCGCCCCGACCCGTGGTAGTCGCCCGCGGTGTGCAGGGACGAGTACCACAGCAGGTTGGGCAGGCGCTCCTTGCAGATCGCGGGGATCCTCACCCCCGAGTCCTTCATCGCCTGCTCCGCGGCCTCGAGCCCGATGACCACCCACTGCGCGGTGGAGAGGTCCGCGCACTGGCCCGAGTAGCTGTAGCACCAGGAGCCGTCCCAAGAGTGGGTCTTGCCGCTGCGGTTCTGCCGCTCGCACGAGCCGTCCACGGCCTGCTGGACGATGTACTCGACCTTCTTGCCGAGGCAGAGATCGGTCGCACCGCAGGAGACCTGGGCCACGGTGCCGGCCAGGCCCGAGGTGGCCACCGCGCCGAGGCAGGGCCCCGCGACGTAGGCGTTGTGGTCGTAGGCGTTGTACCACCAGAGGCCCTGGTCGTCGCTGGTCCCCGCCATGGTGTTGTCGTCGTCGATGCCGTTGGTGATGCCGAAGCCGAACGCGCCGCCGAGGATGTGGTTGAAGAAGCGGATCACGTCCTCCGCGTAGGGGCTGTTGTTCCAGTGCATGGTGTTGTTGGCGGTCCAGGTCGCGTCGGGGTGGGCCTGGATCCCGTCCTGCGACTTGTTGTGGTCGTAGGTCTGGGTGTAGGTCACCGTGTCGCCGACGACCGTCTTCTTCACGGGGTACGCGGCGGCGTAGCCGTTCTGCACCATGCCCCACATCGCGGTCGCCGAGGACGCGAGGCTGACGATGGCCGCGGTGTACCCCGCGCCGTCGTTGGGCATGGTGGTGGTGAGGTTGGTGGTCGTGTCCTCACCGCTGCGGACCATCTTGGTGTGCAGGTACCAGAGGGAGTCGTCGACCACCACCGCCCGCTTGATCGCGAGGTCCTCGTCCGTGTCGCCGACGCACTGGTCGTGGCGGCCCGCGTCGCAGGCGATGGTTACGTCACTGGGCAGATTGGCGCATTTCCCGTTGGTACAGGTGGGGGTGCCCGAGGGGATCGGCCGGGAGGTGTAGCCGTACAGCCCGCTGGCGTTGTAGGGCCGGCCCACGGGGACCTGGGCGAAGACGGTGACGTAGTAGCTGGCGCGCTTGCTCAGGGGCTGGAGCGCAACGTCGGTCTTCACCGAGCCGTCCGCGTTGACCTGGCCGATGCAGGCCACCTCGACCGTGCCGACGAACAGCTTCTTGGGGGAGTCGTTGGGGTCGACGTAGGGGATCTGGTAGCGGCAGCCGAGGTTGTAGCGGCTGTCCTTGTACCACTTCCCCTTGGCGCCGTTGATCTCGAGCGTGCGCCCGTCGCAGGTGCCGCCGATCCCCTCGTTGTCGAAGTGCCAGCGGAAGAGCACCTGGTCGTTGACCCCGGCCGCGCAGCCACCCCGGGAGATCGCCTTGAAGGTCGTCGGGTGGTAGTTGTAGGCGTAGTGCGGGATCTTCGGGTCGTGGGGCCGGTACGGCACCGGGATCACCGAGTCGACGACCTGCCCCGCGGCGGGCAGCGCGCTCCCCAGCAGGAGGATCCCCGTCGCCAGCGCCGTGGCCAGAGTCCACCGAGGGTGTCCAGTCAGCAGCCTGCTCCCCGACATCGGCCTCTCCTTCGAGCGGTTGCGCTCGTCCGTGGGGGAGGTCCCTCCAGTGGACGAGCGGCCATGTGGCCAACTGGCTGCCATGCAAAAACCGATCCATCGATCACACCGCACCCGCATCCCCGCTGGTCGCGGAGATCACTCGGAGCCAGCGGGCCGCTCCCGCGCCGGTGCTCTGCATTCTTTTCGCCAAGGCGACAAAAATTGTCCGATCCCTGCCCCCGGTCGCCGTCGCGGCCCGGGACACGCGTGGGCGGCGGGTGTCCCACCCGGTCTCGCGTGTCTCGCGTCTGGCCGGCTCGCGGCCCGCGACCGCACTCCCTCCGCACCTGCTTGACGCGGCCAGGCCAGTTTGACTATGAGTGAGGCCCTGTCGGGTGGCCTCCACGTCGGACGGCCGCCCGGGAAGGGTAAGGACCCTGTCCGAAATTGCCTTGGCATTCGGTCGCCGCTGCATCCCCGCCTGCGGCGTCACGGGGCCCCCGCCTCCCTCGACGGGCATCCAGCCCGACTGCGGTCGGCGTGCACTCCCGTTCCTTGCAGGCGAGGCGCCCCGACGACCTCGGTGCTGGCAAGTCAATTTCTACCAGGGTCCCAAGGTGGTGGCCGTGGGCAAGCTGCTCGGCCAGGGGCTCCCGCCGGGCCCCGTCCCAGGGGGGGTCCTGCCGGGTGCCCGGGGCACGGCAGGGCCCTTCGTCAGCCCATGGTCCGCCCCCCACCCCCCGGCCCTCCCCGCCGCTCGTTTCCCCTCGTGCCAGGAGCCCCCCCCATGACGACGCCTTCGGGCCGCCTCGAGCGCCACCCCGTGCTGGTCGAGCCCCTCACCAGTGCGGACGTCCCCTTCACCTTCGACGGCCAGCCCCTGCTCGCCCGGGAGGGTGAGGTCATCACCTCGGCCTTGCAGGCTGCGGGGATCACGGTGCTCGGCCGGCACCCCCGCGACCAGGGACCGCAGGGGCTGTTCTGCGCCAACGGCCAGTGCTCTCGGTGCCTGGTGCTGGCCGATGGCCGGGCGGTCAAGGGCTGCCTCGCCGAGGTCCGCCCCGGGATGGTCGTCCAGTCCCTGCAGGGCGTCCACCCGCCCCTGGCGGCGGCGACGGCTCCGCCCACCGGCTACCGGGCGACGGCAGTCCGCAGTCCCGAGGTGCTGGTCCTCGGGGGGGGGCCCGCGGGGATCGCGGCCGCGCTCGAGCTGGGGCGAGCCGGGGTCGACACCCTGCTGCTGGACGACAAGCGCACCCTCGGCGGCAAGCTCACCCTGCAGACCCACGGCTTCTTCGGCTCGGTCGCGGACTGCTACGCGGGGACGCGGGGCACCGCGATCGCCCGGCTGCTGGAGGAGGAGGTCCGCCAGTTGCCGACGGTGGAGATCTGGACCGAGGCCACCGCGGTCGGCTGCTTCGTCGACCGCCAGGTCGGCGTCGTCCACCAGCAGCAGTACCGGCTGGTCGCGCCGCAACTGCTCCTGGTGGCCACGGGCGCCCGGGAGAAGGCCCTCGTCTTCCCGGGGAGCGACCTGCCGGGAGTCTACGGCGCGGGTGCCTTCCAGACCCTGGTCAACCGCGACCGGGTCCGCGCGAGCCAGCGGCTGTTCATCGTGGGCGGCGGCAACGTCGGCCTGATCGCCGCGTACCACGCCGTGCAGGCCGGGATCACCGTCGTCGGGCTGGTCGAGGCCGGGGCCGAGTGCGGCGGCTACCAGGTCCACGAGGAGAAGATCCGCCGCCTCGGCGTCCCCGTGTGGACGCGCAGTACAATCGTCCGAGCCACGGGCGACCCGACCCTGGAAGCGGTGACCATCGCCGGGGTCGATGAGAACTTTCGTCCCATTCCCGGCACGGAGCGCGGCTTCCCGGTCGACACCCTGCTGCTCGCGGTGGGGCTGTCCCCCGTGGACGAGCTGGCGACCCAGGCCCGGAGCTTCGGGCTGCCCTTGCTCACCGCGGGGGACGCGGGCGAGATCGCCGAGGCCAGCGCGGCCCTCTTCTCGGGCAAGCTCGCGGGCCGGCAGGCCGCCCGCCGCCTCGGCCGACAGCTCGAGATCCCGGCGAGCTGGGCCGAGAGCGTGCGGGTGATGGGCAGCCGGCCGGGTCCCCGGCAGCGGCGCGCGCTCCCCGGGCCGACCACGGAGGAGCAGGGGCCGCAGCCCTTGATCCGCTGCAGCCAGTCCATCCCCTGCGACCCCTGCGTCGAGGCTTGTCCCGCCGGCCTGATCACCAAGCCGGGCGGCATCCTCGATCTGCCGCACTACGCCGGTGGGTGCACGGGCTGCAACCGCTGCGTGGTCGCCTGCCCGGGCCTCGCCATCACCCTGCTGCGACCCGCGGACGCGGGGCCGCCCGGCACGGCCCGGCTCCTGCTCCCCTACGAGCTGCTCGAGGAGAGCCTGCCCCCGGACGGCGTGCTCGTCACCGTCGACGACGAGGGCCGGCCCGTGGGCCGCGGCCAGGTGATCCGGCTGCTGCGCCGCCAGGCCCGGGACCGCCGCCGGCTGCTGGAGCTCGAGGTGCCCTGGGCCGAGCGCCGCCTGGTCGCGGGCTTCCGCATCCAGGAGCCGGAGCCGGGTGAACCCCTCCGCACCCCCGAACCCCCGGGGGAGGACCCCCTGGTCTGCCGCTGCGAGCGGGTGGGCCGCGCGGCCCTGGTGGACGCGATCCGGGCGGGCGTGCGCGACCTCAACCAGCTCAAGGCCCTGACGCGGATCGGCATGGGCGCCTGCGGCGGCAAGACCTGCCGGGAGCTGACCCTGCGGATCTACCGGGAAGAAGGGGTCGACCCGGCGACGGTGGTCCTGCCGACCCTGCGCCCCCTGGTGGCCGAGGTGCCCCTGGGGCTCCTCGCCGGCCAGGACGCGGGGGAGGGGGAGAAGCCATGAGCGGCTGCTGGGACGTCATCGTGGTCGGCGGCGGGAGCGTGGGGGTCCCTTCGGCCCTGTATCTCGCCGAACGTGGTCTGAAGGTCCTGGTACTGGAGCAGCGCCCCGCGGTCGGCCAGGGCGAGAACAAGGCGGCCATCGGCGGGGTGCGCGCCACCCACTCCGATCCGGCCAAGATCCTCCTCGGCGAGGAGAGCCTGCGGGTGTTCCGGAGCTGGCACGCCGAGCGGGGCGACGACATCGGCTGGAAGCCGGGCGGCTACGCGTACCCGGTCTACGACGAGGGGCTGGAGGCCGCCCTGCGCCGCCTCCTCCCACAGCAGCACCGGTACCGGGCCAACATCCGGTGGATCGCGGCCGCGGAGATGGCCGAGGTGATCCCCGGCCTCGTCACCGCCGGGCTGCGCGGCGGGACCTACGCGCCCGACGACGGCCAGGCCTCGCCCCTCCGCGCGACCGTCGCGTTCCAGCGAGCCGCCGAGCGCAGCGGCGCCGTGTTCCGCTGCGGGGAGCAGGTGACGGGGTTCGCGGTGGCCGGGGGCCGGGTGCGCGGGGTCGCGACCGCGACCGGGACCTACGCCACGGAGCGGGTGGTGATCGCGGCCGGGGCCGACGCCGCGGCCCTCGGGCCGCTCCTCGGGGTGGTCCTGCCGGTCTTCCCCGACAGCCACGAGGCGGGGATCAGCGCGCCGGTGGAGCCGTTCCTCCCCCCCCTGGTCGTGGACATGCGGCCCGGACCCGAGGGACGGACCGCGAACTTCTACTTCGGCCAGAACCGGGAAGGCCAGGTGATCTTCTGCTACACCCCCCGGGAGCTCTTCCCGGGGACG
Organism: Myxococcota bacterium; assembly: GCA_034005005.1. Lineage (GTDB taxonomy): Bacteria > Myxococcota_A > JAVEVO01 > JAVEVO01 > JAVEVO01 > JAVEVO01. The sequence goes on along the minus strand of JAVEVO010000211.1, from coordinate 4,204 downwards.
GATCGCCGCAGCACCAGCGAGTTCTTGCCGGTGCTCGCCCGCCGGATGATCAGCCTGATCCCGCGCTTGCGGGACCTGCTCGTCCGGCGGGTCTGGCGCGGCTGCTACCCCATGACGCCCGACGGCATCCCCATCCTCGGGCCCTTGCCCGCGGTCGAGGGGGTGACCCTGGCCATCGGGATGTGCGGCCAGGGCTTCATGCTCGGCCCCGGCGTCGGGCGGGAGGTGGCCTCCCTGGTCTGCGACGGCCGCTCCCTGCTCCCGGACGAGGCCCGGGAGAGCCTGCGCTTCGACCGTCCCCTGGGAGTGGGCCGGGAGGCCCTGGGCTGAGCCGGGCCGCCGGCCCGAGGTCGAGGGCGAGGGGGAGGTTCGGGGGGGGCCGCGGGCGGGGGGAGGCCCAAAATCAAATGGGTGCAGCCGGTCCGAGTGGGCGGCTTCCTTGCCAATCTCCTCCCATACCCGGCTCGAGCTGCAAAATCTCTCGCAGAGCTGCAGAGTTCGCAGAGAAAAGTGCTCAGCTGGCTGAGCCCTCTGCGGCTCTGCGGCTCTGCGAGAAAATTCTTTTCGTGCGGGGAGTTGTGCCAAGGCCTCGCTGCTCGCTCACCGGGATGAGCTGCACCCAAATCAAATCAAGCGGGAGGCTTTTCCGCGGGAGGCAGGCTGAAGGCCCGGGGCCGAGCCGGGCGGGAGGCTTCTCCGGGGGGGTGGGCTGAAGGTCCGGGGCCGAGCCGGGTGGCGTTCACCGCCCGGCCCGCCGCGGCACCTACTTCTTCTGCTCGAGGATGTTGAACTCGACCCGGCGGTTCTTCTGGTAGTCCGCCTCGCCCTTCTCGGGCGTCACCAGGGGCCTGCTCTCGCCATAGCCCTGGGAGACCAGCCGCTTGGCGTCGATGCCATGGGCGACCAGGTAGTCCAGGACCGCCTTGGCGCGCCCGGTGGAGAGCTTGAGGTTGTACCCGGCGTTGCCCCGGGTGTCGGTGTGACCCTCGACCCGCACCTTGGTGATGTTGGGGTACTGGGTCATGACCTTCACCACGTCGTCGAGGATGCCGTAGCTCTCCTCCTTGATCCGGGTCTCGTCGTAGTAGAACAGCACCGTCTCGAGGATGACGATCTTCTTGCCCTCGACCCGTGCGGCCTGGTCCGGGCAGCCGTCGTCGTCCTGGTAGGAGTTGTAGTTCTCCGGCTCCATGGGGCACTGGTCGATGCCGCGGCAGATGGAGGCCATGGCCTCGGCCTCGCCGCTCTCGGCCACCCACGGATCGCAGAGCTTGTCGCTGTCGTTGTCGGGCTCGGGGCAGCCATCCGCGTCGTCCACGCCGTCCCGGTCCTCGGGCTGGATCGGGCAGTTGTCGGAGCCCGCGCAGACCCCGGCGATGCCGGCCGGACCGAGCTTGCCGATGACCCAGGGATCGCAGACCCCGTCCTTGTCGTTGTCCGGATCCGGGCACCCGTCGGTGTCCTCGAACCCGTCGACGTCCTCGGGATCGTCGGGGCAGAGGTCGGTCCCGGTGGCGATGGCCGCGTACTTGGTGAGCCCCTGCTGGGAGACCCACGGGTCCGCGATGCGATCCCCGTCGTTGTCGGGATCGGGGCAGCCGTCCTCGTCCTGGAAGTTGTCCCGGTCCTCGGGATCATCGGGGCAGTTGTCCCGGTCGTCGGGGATCCCGTCCCGGTCCCGATCGCCCGGGGCCGGGGGCTCCTCCTTCAGCGGCGGTGCCCACTTGACGCCAGCCAGCACCCGGAAGTCCGGCGTCGCGTAGCCCTGGGTCAGCCCCAGCCCGAAGCCGAGGTCGAGCTTGAAGGTCGGCTCCAGCCAGTAGGCCGCGCCCAGCAGCAGCTCGAGGGGGGACTCCCGGGCCGCGCCGTAGGGGTCGTTGACCCGGGTGGAGCCGGCCAGCTCGGCGACCACGTCCAGGCTCCCCGGCACCGCCTCGACCCAGCCACCGAGCCGGAACTTCAGCTCGTCCTCGAGCTTCAGGTCCATGGCCGTCTCGTTGCCGGTCACCAGGTAGCCGAGGTCGAGGGCCGCGCCGAGCCCGCCCAGGTCCAGGGCCGCGCTGAGCTGGGGCAGGAAGGTCACCGACGGCCGCCCGAGGAAGGGGTCGGTCAGCCCCCCCGTGGGCAGGGTCAGCAGGGGAGTGAAGGAGAGGGTGAAGAAGCGATCGCCGACCTCGAGGAGCCGCACCTGGCCATACAGCCGCAGGTCGCCCAGCCCGAAGGAGGAGGGCGCCGGCCCCCCGATCAGCCCCTCCCCGTCCTGGAAGAGGGCCACCGGCAGGGCGACGCCGAACCCGACCAGGTCCCAGGGCCGCATCGCGAACAGCAGGTCGCCCATGAGCTGGTTGACCAGGACGTTGCGCTCCACGTCGCCGTCGGGCAAGGTGCGGATCACCAGCGGGTTGCGCTGGTAGTTGAGCACGAAGCCGACGTTCCAGGGGGCGGCCTGCTCCACCTGGCCGAGGCCGACGCCGAAGAGGTCGTCGAGGAAGGGCGCGGGCTTGAAGGCCTGGGCGTCGATCTGGGGCTCGGCCTGGGCCTTTGGTACCAGACCAGCAAGCAGGCCGAGAGGTAGCAGCAGGGCCAGGGCCCCACGCGCGAGCCGGCCGGTGGGGCGCCGCCGGTTGGCCCCGCGCCGCATCCCCAGCAGGCCGAGCAGGATCAGCCCGAGCCCGAGGCCCGCAGCCCGCGGCGACGCGCCCACCGCGCCGACCCCACAGGCCCCGCCCGCCAGGGAGAGGGGATCCTCGCACGCGTCGCCGATCCCGTCTCCGTCCCAGTCCTCCTGGCCCGGATTGGCCAGCTCCCGGCAGTTGTCTCGATCGTCCATCACTCCATCCTCATCCTCGTCGGGCTCACAAGCATCCCCGACGCCATCCTCGTCCGCATCCGCCTGCCCCGCATTAGCAGCTTCCGGGCAATTGTCCACGTCATCCGTCACCCCGTCCCCGTCGCCATCGGGCTCACACCGGTCGCCGATCCCGTCCCCGTCCGCGTCCTCCTGCCCCGGGTTGCGCACCCCCGGGCAGTTGTCGACGTCGTCGGCGATCCCGTCCCCGTCCGCGTCCAGCGGATCGTCGCAGCGGTCGCCGATCCCGTCCCCGTCCGCGTCCTCCTGCCCCGGGTTGCTCACTCCCGGGCAGTTGTCGACGTCGTCGGCGACCCCGTCCCCGTCCGCGTCCAGCGGATCGTCGCAGCGGTCGCCGATCCCGTCGTCGTCCTGGTCGGCCTGATCCGGATTGGCGACCAGCCGACAGTTGTCCTCCCCATCTCCCACCCCGTCGTCGTCGCTGTCGGGGTCGAGGTAATCGGGGAGCTCGTCCCCGTCGGTGTCCACGGGCACAGTCTCCAGGTCGGCGTCCCCCGCCTCGTCGACGTCGTCCACGCCATCGTCATCGCTGTCGGGGTCGACCCAATCGGGGAGCTCATCGCCGTCGGTGTCTACTGGGAAGGTCTCGAGATCCTCGTCCCCGGCCTCCTGCGAGTCGGAGATGCCGTCCCCGTCCGAGTCGAGGTCCAGCAGGTCAGCGAGCTCGTCCCCGTCCGTGTCCACGACATCGCCCTCGGCCAGCTCGTCGCCGTCGGCGATCCGATCACCGTCCGAGTCGGGATCGAGGGGATCGCTCTCGAGCTCCTCCTCCTGCTCGTCGCTGATCCCATCGCCGTCATCGTCGGGATCGCAGACGTCGCCCAGCCCGTCCTCGTCGGTGTCGAGCTGGTCGACGTTCTTCACCAGCGGGCAGTTGTCGTCCCCGTCCGCGACCCCGTCCCCGTCGTCGTCCCCGTCGCACGCGTCCCCGAGCTCGTCGAGGTCCGTGTCGAGCTGGTCCCCGTTCTTCACCAGGGGGCAGTTGTCGTCCCCGTCCGCGACCCCGTCCCCGTCGTCGTCCCCGTCGCACGCGTCCCCGAGCTCGTCGAGGTCGTGGTCGAGCTGATCGCCGTTGGCCACCAGCGGGCAGTTGTCGTCCCCGTCCGCGACCCCGTCCCCGTCGTCGTCCCCGTCGCACGCGTCCCCGAGCTCGTCGAGGTCCGTGTCGAGCTGATCGCCGTTGGCCACCAGCGGGCAGTTGTCGTCCTCGTCCGCGACCCCGTCCCCGTCGTCGTCCCCGTCGCACGCGTCCCCGAGCACGTCGAGGTCGTGGTCGTGCTGGTCGTCGTTGGCCAGCTGCGGGCAGGTGTCGTCGTCGGCCGCGTCCCCGTCGCC
>JAVEVO010000210.1:0-10593 GCA_034005005.1 Myxococcota bacterium | reverse complement strand
GGGAGCACGTCATCGCGTGGTGGCGACTCGGCCGGGCGGTGCCTCCGTCGCAGTATCGCTCCCGTTGGGAGGACTCGGCCGCGACGATGTCGTTGCCCGACAGCGAGCGGTTCCTCTTCCTCTTCGCGCAGTATGCGCTGCTGATCGACGACCTGATCGCCAGGCAGGGCAGGCCCAAGCTCCAGGACCTGCTCGGCCGGCTGCTGCGCGGCGAGGAGATGGCTGAAGCATTCCAGGTCACGTACGGCACGAGCCCCGACGACTACTTCGCAAAGCTCGTGACCCGCTCCACGAGCTCTCCCTGATTAGACGGGATCCGCACCGCCTCGGAGAAGGTCTTCAACCGATCGACGAGGTCGTTGAGCGTTATCGGTTCTGGTTCGCCTCCGGCACGACGGCCGAGGCTCCCCTGACCCTGGACGGCGAGCACCGGGCTTCCCGCCACCGGAGCGAGCCGAAGCCGAGGTCGGCCAGGGCAGGGAGGACGGTGCGCGCGTTCGCGGGCGTCGCCCGCACCAGAACGTCCAGACTGCCCGTGGAGCGCACGACTCCGTCGAACGCGAGCGCCTGGCCGAGGAGAAGAAGGCCCGGCCCGCCCACCTCTCCGCGCGCTGCAGCGCAACGCCCGCAGCCCCGCAGCTCCCCGAGGCAGCGCCCGGCGCAGGTGGCGAAGCCACGGCTCGTGCCGTGTCGGGATGCCCACTGAAGCAGGTCAACCCCACGCCATGCTCGTGAAGAAGCGTGTGGCTCAGGATCTCCGGGAAAGCCAGCGAACAAGACTGGACTCCGACGCGGCCCGGGGGAGTATGCTGAAGGAGTCCGCAGCCTTCCCGGAGGTCTGCCCGGAGGTCCTCTTGTCTCGAGATCCGGAAGCCTGCCCGTTCTGCAGCCTGGACATGAGGCGGGCTCTGCTCGCGAACGAAGCGGCGCTCGCCCTGCGCGACGGCTTCCCCGTCAACTCCGGACACACGCTGATCGTGCTCCGGCGTCACGTCGCGTCCTGGTTCGACGCGACCCGGGACGAGCAGCTCGCGATCCTGGAGCTGCTCGACCTGGTGAAGGAGGAGTTGGACCGGACGCTGGCGCCCGCGGGGTACAACGTCGGCGTCAACGTCGGCGCCGCGGCCGGGCAGACCGTGCCGCACCTGCACGTGCACGTGATCCCGAGGTTCCCGGGAGACGTCGACGACCCCACGGGCGGGGTACGCCTGGTGATCCCGGAGCGGGGCAACTACCGGCGAGCCGGGCACGTCCCCCGCGGCCCACGATCCAGGGAGCCATGAAGACGCCCGGCGACGAGCGCGGGATCGTCGAGCTCGCGGAGCAGACTCTCGCGCTGCTCGACCAGGGCCAGTTCGTCGCGACGTACAAGTACGCGGTCCTCCTCGGGATCCTCGATCTCTGCCTCGAGGGCACCGCGCGTCACGGCGCGCCGCCCCAGAGCCTCACGACCCGCCAGCTCGCCGCCAAGGTGATCGAGCTGTACTGGCCACAGACCCGGGACTTCGTGCCGGCGAGCGCAGCCCGGGACTCCCGGCCGGACAAGCTGCGGCAGTGCAGCAGCGGCTCGGTCATCCTGGACCGGATCGTCGCGTTCCGGACTCTCGAGGAGGGCTCGCTGGAGCAGGTCGCGCGCCGCCACCCCGGGGAGTACCTGGCCCTGCTAGACGACGTCGAGTGGAAGCTCATCGAGATGCCCCTGCCCCGCCTCCAGCTCGTGGGCCGGGAGGAGCAGGAGTTCCTCTACCGGATCGACTGGTGCCTCGATCGCTCCCGGCGGGGCGACGTGCTGCGCAGCCGCGACGTCGACGGCCCCGGCGCGGTGATCCGGGAGGGCGTCGTCCGCCGCTACCAGGCCGCCTTCCGGCAGGCGCAGCTCCCCGGGGAACCAGCGGGGAGCGGGGGCTTCAGCAACGTCATCCGCCTGCTGCCGGGGGTGGCCGAGCGGCTGGTGCTCCTGAACTCCTTGCTGCGCCCCATCATCCAGCGCAAGTGGGCCGACAAGGTCGCCGAGCTCAACCGGGAGCGGCTCGGGGACTCCGACCTCGACGAGTTCCTCTTCGGCTGCGAGCGGGTCTCGACGCGCCTCGTGCGGCCGGCCCTGCGAGACCTGCAGCGCGGCGACTGCTTCTACTGCGGGCAGCCGGTCCCGAGAGGCGCCGAGCAGGGCGAGGTGGACCACTTCCTGCCCTGGTCCCGCTACCCGGACAACGGCATCCACAACCTCGTGCTGGCCCACCGCCGCTGCAACCAGCACAAGCGGGACTTCCTCGCGGCCGGCAGCCATCTCCAGCGCTGGGTCCAGCGCAACTGGACCGACCCGGGACCGGGCGCGCAGCTCGCGGGATTCGCGGAGGAGGTCGGCTGGGAGAGCCACCCCGCACGCACCCTGGGCGTGGCACGAGGCATCTACCTGCGGCTACCCCGGGTGGCCCGCCTGTGGTTGGAGGAGGACGAGTTCGAGGCGCCGGACCCGGCGCTGCTGGAGCAGGCGCTGGGGTGACGGGGGGCGCGGCGCGGAGGAGCGAGATGGGAGTCTCCCTCCGCATGTTGCCCGCGCCCGATCGACACCCTCCGGATCACTTCTTCTGCGGGACAGGAGGGAATCTAGACCTCCTGCCCCCCATGAAATCCGTCCGGTCGCGGATGTAGGCAGGGATGGGCTCGACCTCCCTGGACCGAGAAGCGCAGCGTCAGCCAGTTGCCCGGTATCAGTGCAGGATGGCCAATCTCGCGCTGACGAGGTAGCCTGACCCGACCAGGAGGAGCGATCCGTGCACCGACAGCCCCCCGGTCTCCACGAGACGCTGATCACCGAGGCGCTGGAGGCCTCGCTGGCCGCGGTCGACCAGGAACTCGTGCGCCGGGAAGGTCTGCGTGACGCCGAGGCGCCGGACCGGATCGCGCTGCACGTAGCCCGGGTCGTCGAGCGGGCGATCGCCGCGCTCGGGGAAGAGGAGCGGGTGCGGGCTGGGATCGCCGTGGCGCGCCGGCTCGTGGAGGTGCTGGCGCAGGACGAGCTGCTGCCGGAGCGCCCGGCGATGTCCGGGGACGTGCTCCGGGCGGTGCTGGGGCGACGTCCCGATGGCCGGGTGGAAGCGGTGGAGCCACCGCTGATCCCGCTGCTCGACACGGCCCTGCTCACCAACGCGCCGGGAGAGCCGCGGGTCGGCCGTCAACTGCTCGCGGAGATCGCGTCGGCCGACCGGATCGACCTGGTCATGGCCTTCATCCGCCACACCGGGATCCAGCCCCTGCTCGAAGGGTTGCGGCGCCATTGCGCCACGGGCCGGGAGCTGCGCGTCCTGACGACGACCTACACCGGCTCGACCCAGGCCGAGGCGCTCGACGAGCTGCGGGACGCCGGCGCCCTGGTCAAGGTGTCCTACGACACCGGCAGCACGCGTCTGCACGCCAAGGCGTGGCTGTTCCACCGGCGATCGGGCTTCTCGACCGCCTATGTCGGCTCGTCCAACCTGACCCACCAGGCCCAGGTCACCGGGCTGGAATGGAACCTGCGCATCTCCGGCGCACGCAATCCCCCCGTGGTGGAGAAGATCGCCGCCGTTTTCGAGAGCTACTGGAACCACGGGGACTTCGTGAGCTACGACCCGGCCGAGTTCCGGCAGCGCCGCGCCGAAGCTCGGCCGACCGGCTCCGAGATCCTGCTGCCCCCGACCGAGGTGCGCCTCGAGCCCTTCCAGGAGCGATTGCTCGAGCAGATCGCCCTGGCCAGACAACTGGGCCGCCACCGCAACCTGCTCGTCTCGGCCACCGGCACGGGCAAGACCGTGATGGCCGCGGTCGACTACGCGCGGCTACGTGCGGTGCTGCCCCGGGCCCGGCTGCTGTTCGTGGCCCACCGCGAGGAGATCCTGACGCAGAGCCTGGCGACCTTCCGCCACGTGCTGCGGGAGCAGGCCTTCGGCGAGACGTGGGTCCGCGGGCAGCGGCCGGCCCGCTTCGAGCACGTCTTCGCATCGATCCAGAGCTTGAACGCCTCGGGGTTCGAGCACCTCGCACCGGACCACTACGATGTGGTGGTGGTGGACGAGTTCCACCATGCGGCCGCCGAGTCCTACCGGGCGCTGCTCGACCACGTCCAGCCGGTGGAGCTGGTCGGCCTGACCGCCACCCCCGAGCGCAGCGACGGCCTGCCGGTGCTGGACTGGTTCGACGGCCGCATCGCGGCCGAGCTGCGGCTGTGGGACGCGGTCGACCAGCATCGGCTCGTGCCCTTCAGCTACTTCGGCATCAGCGACGGGACCGACCTGCGGCAGGTGCCCTGGCGCCGGGGACGAGGCTACGACGTGGATGGGCTGACCCGCCTGCTCACGGCCGACGACGTCTGGGCCAAGCTCGTGCTCGACCAGGTCCGCCAGCGCGCCGACGACCCGCAGACGATGCGTGCGCTCGGCTTCTGCATCAGCGTCGAGCACGCCCGCTTCATGGCCCGGGTCTTCCGGGAGCGCGGCGTGGCGGCGACCGCCATCTGGTCCGACACGCCCGACGAGGAGCGTCGGCGGGCGTTGACGGACCTGGCTGCCGGGCGGGTCCGGGTGGTCTTCTCCGTGGACCTCTTCAACGAGGGCGTGGACGTCCCCGCCGTCGACACGCTGCTGATGCTGCGGCCCACCGACAGCCCGACCCTCTTTCTGCAGCAGCTCGGCCGGGGGCTGCGTCGGAGCCACGGCAAGACCGTCTGCACCGTGCTGGATTTCGTCGGCCACCACCGCAAGGAGTTCCGCTTCGACCGGCGCTTCCGGGCGCTGCTCGGCGGCACCCGCCGCGACGTCGAGTCCGCGGTGGCCGAGGGCTTCCCCTTCCTGCCGGCGGGCTGCCACATGGAGCTGGATGCGGTGGCCCGGGAGCGGGTGCTGGAGAGCATCCACGACGCCGTGCCGGGCCGCTGGACGGCCAAGGTCGAGGAGCTGCGGGCGCTCGCCCGTTCCCGACCGGACTGCACGCTGGCCGACTGGCTCGCAGCCACCGGATGCGAGATCGAAGACCTGTACCACGGCGGGAAGAGCTGGTCCGAGCTGCGCTGCACGGCCGGCCTCCCCATCGCGCCCGCGGGCCCGCACGAAAAGATGCTCCGGCGCGCCTGCGGGCGGCTCCTCCACCTCGACGACCTCGCCCGCATCGACACGTACCGCGGCTGGCTGACCTCACCGACGCCGCCGGATCCCGCCCGTCTGGGCGTCGCGGAGCGGCGTCTGCTGAGGATGCTGGTGGCCCAGCTCGTGGACAAGGCCGTGGAGAAGGGCACTTCCCTGACCGCAGGCTGCGACCTGGTCTGGCGCCATCCCCAGGTCCGGGCTGAGCTGGGCGAGCTGCTCGCCGTGCTGGCGGAGCGGGTGGAGCACCTCCCGGCCGCGTGGCGCGGGCATCCGGACGTGCCGCTGCGGGTCCATGCCCGCTACACCCGGCTCGAGATCCTGGCCGCGCTCGGGGTTGGGGATGGGGCCAAGGTCGCGCCCTGGCAGACCGGGGTCTACCAGGCCAGGGAGGCTCGGTCCGACCTGCTCGCCTTCACCCTCGACAAGACCAGCGGCGGGTTCTCGCCGACCACCCGGTACCGGGACCACGCCATCAGCCCGACCCTGATCCACTGGGAGAGCCAGTCAGTGGTCCGTGCCGACAGCGAGACCGGCCGACGCTACCAAGAGCACGCCCGGCGGGGCTGGAGCATCCTGCTGTTCGCCCGGCTGCGCACCAGCGAGCGGGCGTTCTACTTCCTGGGGCCCGGGACCTACGTGAAACACGAGTCGGAGCTGCCGATGGCGGTGACCTGGGAGCTCGAGCACCCGCTGCCGGGGGACCTGTTCGGGCTGTTCGCGGCCGCGGTGGCGTGAGGACGCCGAGATCTCCGATTCCAGCGCAACCTGTTCAACCTGAAGAGGATCCGCGGAGCGGGGTCAAGTCGAGAGCGGGGTCCAGCAGCTTCACGCTCGGGTCGCTGGCCAGCATCCACGTCTTAAGGAAAAACTCACTGAAATCGAAAGGGATCAGTGCGATCATCCTGGAAGAGTTCCCGGGCTACAGTCCTGGACAGCAGCCTCGGAGGCCTCCGGCGAGCAACTCAGCGTCCACTTGCGCGAACACGAAGGTGTGCCTGACGACTGCAGACTCAGGCCTGGCTGCGAGGCTGGAAGTGCCTCCGCGTGCTGCAGGCGGCCCTGGCGACCTATCGCGCAGCAGCGCACAGCACCGCACGACCGCACAAGGCCAGAGCCCGGCAGACACCCGTCGGGCGACAGGCCGAGCGGTTGGCGGCTTGGCCCACAGAAACCTACATGCCACTGGTACCTATTCCCTGGCAGGGAAGTGTCATGACAGGGTGGATACAGTACAATCCACCGTCGTCTGCGCGAAGGCAGGCACCGGGTGGAGCAGGATGGCGTCGCCCTGTACCTCGACCTCCAGCACGGTGCCGGATGTCCACCCATGAAGGTCCCGGACCTCCTTGGGGATGACCACCTGCCCTTTCGAAGAAACGGTCGTGCGGAGCATCGCCCCCTCCTGGTAAGATACCAGTAAGACCAACGGTAGCGCCTGTCAACCTGGGGACGGAGAACGCCCGAGATGGCGGCCGTGGCCTCACCCCACCAGCGCCGCCGCGTCGGCCAGCACGGCCTCCAGCAAGGGCGGCGGCACGGGGACCAGGCTGTCGGAGTAGGCCCGGGCGAGCCCCTCGGCCCGGGAGACCAAGGCGGCCTGCTCCAGTCCGAGGAGCTGGCGGGGCACGAGGATCTCGTAGAGCAGCCGGGGCGAGGGCAGGTCCGGCGCGGCCCCACAGGAGACCGCCCGGGCCTGAAGAGCGGCCACCATCGCAGCATGCGCCTGCCCGAGCGCCTCGGCCGGCATCTGGGCGGTCGCGAGCTGCCGGGCCGCGCGCAGTTTGCGCCTGGCCACGAGGAGCAGCGCCTCGGCCTGCTGGTGCTGCAGCTCCTGCTCCCCCCCGGGCCGGTCCAGCAGCACCTGGGCCCCGGCGAAGGGCGAGTCCTCGCCCAGCCCCGCCAGCGCGGCCACCGCGGAGCGCGCCACCGCAGCGACACCCGCCTGCTCCGCGGCCGCGGTCGTCACCTCGTCCAGCCGGTCGACCACCGCGGTCACGCGGCCCGAAGGCAGGACCAGCACCTGCTGCAGCCGCGGGCCCAGCACCCCGGCCAGTCGCTCCGAGACCGGACGAGCTGCTGCCGGCTCCTCGGCGACCGGGGCCGCCGCGACCGAAGCCGCCGCGACCGGGACCGCCACGACCGGGACCGCCGCGACCGGGGCCGCCGCGACCGGGACCGCCGCGACCGGGACCGCCGCGACCGGGGCCGCCGCGACCGGGGCCGCCGCGACCGGGGCCGCCGCGACTGGAGCCTCGGCTGCCAGTGCGACCGTCTGCGGGGAAACCGGCTCCGGCTCCCCGGTCGCGGGTGCGGTCGACGGCAGCTCCGGTGCGGCCTCCTCCTCCCACTCCGGCTCCTGCTCGAGGGACTCCAGGGCCGACTGGACAGCGGACAGGCAGCTCGAGCCGGCTGCGACCTCCTCCTCGGTCGACGAGGCCCGCAGGGCGGCACCGAACAGCGAGCGCTTGGACAGCAGGGACCGCTCGATCGCGGCCTCGAAGGAGTCCTCGGTGACGAGCAGCAGCACGTGCACCGTCTCCCGTTGCCCGTGGCGGTGGACCCGGCCGATCCGCTGGTCCAGCACGGCCGGATTCCAAGGCAGCTCGAGGTTGATCACCGTGCTGGCGAACTGCAGGTTCAGCCCGACCCCGCCCGCGTCGGTGGAGAAGAAGAGCTTGCAGTCGGGATCGTCGCGGAAGCGCTCGATCAGGGCGCCCCGCTTCTCGGTGGGCACGCCGCCGTGGAGCCGGACGTGGCCGAGGCCGAGCCGCTCCGCCCGCTCTGCGGCCAGCGCGCAGAACTTCTCCCACTCGCTGAAGACCACGACCTTGCGGCCCCGCTCCAGGCACAAGTCGGCGATGAGCTGCTCGAACTCGTCGAGCTTCGGCGAGCCGACCGTCTGCTTATCGACCAGGCCCGCGGCGTTGCAGGCCAGCCGCGCGTGCTGCATCGCCATCATCAGCCGCTGGTGCTCGTCGGGCGAGAGCGGCCGCTTGCGGGCGGTCGCGACCAGACGGGCCGCCCGGTCGACGCCCTCCTGCATGAGCTCCCGCTGCCGCGGCGTTAGCTCCAACCCCAGCCGGGAGGTGATCCGCTCGGGGAGCTGGATGCGCACCTCCTCCTTCTCCCGGCGCAGCACCACGGGCGCCAGGCGCCGCCGCAGCTCCCCGAGGTTCCGGTAGCCCTCGATCCGCCCCTGCCCCTCGCCCCGCTGGACGAACTGCTCGTTGTAGGCCCACAGCGGACCGAGCACCCGCCGGTCGACGACCTGCAGGACGCTGTAGAGGTCGTCGAGCCGATTCTGCAGCGGGGTGCCCGTCAGCACGAAGGCGAACCGGCAGGACAGCGCCTTGACCGCTTCCGCGGTCTTGGTCCGCCAGTTGCGGATGCGCTGCGCCTCGTCGAGGATCAGCAGGTCAGGCCGCAGCTCGGCGAGGCCCTGGCTGTCGCGCAGCACCAGCTCGTAGTTGACGAGGGTGAAGGCCGCGCCCTCCTGGTACTGCTGCAGCCGGCGGGCCGCGCCGCCCCCGACGACCGTGCAGGGGAGCCCCGCGAATCGCTGGATCTCCGAGGCCCACTGCGCCTTGAGCGACGCCGGGCAGACCACCAGCGCCCGCCGCACCTCGCCCCGGTCCCACAGGATGCGGGTCGCGGCGATCGCCTGCACCGTCTTGCCCAGCCCCATGTCGTCGCCGAGCAGCGCCCGGCCCCGGGCCGCGAGGAAGGCCGCCCCCTCGACCTGGTAGGGATACAGCGGCACGGAGATGCCCGGGATGCGGGTGCCGGCCGCCAGCACGTTTGCCCGCACCTCACGCGCCCGGAGCGCGGCCTGCTGCTCTTCGGCCGCGGCCCGGGACCAGGCGAGCGCGTCCTCGCCGATCACCAGCCCCCGCACTCCGCGCGCCCGCTCCAGCAGCTCGGGGAATCCACCGATCGGGTCTCGTCGGAAGAAGCCCTGCCCGTCGAAGAACTCCCGGGCCAGCGCGGCCAGCTCCGGGCTTGTCCGGGCCGGCAGCAGCAGCCGCAGCCGGGGGGTCTCCTGCCGGTCGACCAGGACCATCGCCACCGACGGCGGCTGCCAAACGGCGCGCTCGAACTCCGCGGGCGCCCGCCGTCGTGCCGCGGCCAGCACGGCCTCGATGTGCTTGCACGTCCCGAGCATCGAGGTGGCGTGGTCGGGGCAGGTGCAGCTATTGCAGCGCTCGGTCAAGGAGCGGATCTCTACCCGATAGCGGCGCCCCGAAGGGGAGAGCACCTCGAACGCGCCGAAGAACCGGCTCCGCTGCAAGGGCCGGATGTGGAACCCCTCCTTCAGCGCCCGCTGCCGACGGACCTCCAGCTCGCGCTCCTCGACCGTCGGGGCCTTGCCCGGCGACTCGCCGTTCTCCTCGGCCTCCAGCAGCGCCGGTCCCGCAGTCAGGCCGTTGCGCACCGCGAGCGCCGCCAGCGCGTGCTTGCAGAACGGCTCCCAGTCGAAGGGGCACGTGCAGGACGGCCGGAGCGCCTCTCCGTCGTGCTCGATGCGCACCCGGTAGGGCTCGGCCTGCTGACCCAGGACCTGCGCCTCCAGCCGGCTCGCAGTCTCGCGCAGCGCCGTCACCCGGCCGGACGCCGCGTAGTGCAGCCCACGCCGCACGAGCCGGAGGCTCGCCAATCCCTGCAAGCCTTCGAGCGTCAGCTCGAACGGTCCGGGCACTGGCGCGGCGGCCGCCGGCGCGGCCGGTGCGGGGCGTGGACGCCGGGGGCGGAAGCGGGAGAGGAAGCTGGCCATGCGCTGCTCCTGTCGGGGCTCGTCGCGTCGTCGCGGGAGGATAGCGGACGAGGGCGCGGCAGCAAAGGGGGAGAGGCGGCCAGGCGTCGGCGGGGGAGGCGACGATTGTTCCGTGTGCAGGCTTGGTTTCCGCTGCTCCCGAGTGAGGCTCTTGTCCGACCCCACCTCACTGACGGGTCGGTCGTCCCGGAGAGCTGGGACCTCCGGGCGGACAGCCGCCTGGAGAGCAACCTCGCTCCTACGCTGCTCGCTTCTGGAGGTAGTCCAGGGTCCCCGGCACGTCCCGCAGGAGCTTGAGCAGGATGTCCAGCGCCCCGCTCTGCACGTTCCGGCCGGACTCCCAGCGGGAGACGGTGTTCAGGCCGAGCTGCAGCAGAGCGGCGAGCTGGGCCTGCGTCAGGCCGAGCTGCTGCCGGAGAGCGCGGATCTCCTCGGCGGTCAGCAGGTCGTGCCGCTGCCGGTAGACCTCCACCCCGTGCTCCTGGAGCGCCCTGGCGGACTCGTAGCGCAGGGTGACCTCCCCGCACGACGCGCAGCGGAGGTGCTCCACGCCTGCGACCAGGACCTGCTCACCACTCACGACCACCGGCAGCTCCCCGGTGGTCGCGACCATCAGCTTCCCGCAGATGGGGCAGGCGTCGTCGGGCTGCCCGGGATGCCGAGGTGTAGGGACCTCGTCGGCCTTGCCCTGATCACCAGCTC
>JAVEVO010000209.1:0-10693 GCA_034005005.1 Myxococcota bacterium | reverse complement strand
GGCGAGGAGGGCGAGGGCGAGGAGGGCGAGGGCGAGGAGGGCGAGGGCGAGGAGGGCGAGGGCGAGGAGGGCGAGGGCGAGGAGGGCGAGGGCGAGGAGGGCGAGGGCGAGGAGGGCGAGGGCGAGGAGGGCGAGGGCGAGGGCGGGATCGCGCCCGGGTCCGTCCCGGTCGGCGGCGACTGCCTCTGCGACGACGACTGCGCCCCCGGCGATCCCTTCTGGGCCTTCTGCTGGAACGGGGTCTGCGCCCTGTATGCCGAGTACGGCTGCACCGGCTTCTGGGGCGAGAGCCTCTGCCCGGGCGGCGAGCTCTGCTACCACTACGACTACGACTGGCTCGCGGGCTGGCGGGGCCTGTGCCTGGCCGACTGCGCAACGGCCCAGTGCACGGGCCGCTGCGACCGGGAGTGGGGGCGGCTCTGCGTCCCCGACGACGAGGACTCCTGCGCCGCGGACTGCGACGGCTTCGGCTGCACCCGGGAGGGCGACGACTGACCCCGGCGACGGGGGACGCCGGGATCGGCCGCCCCGCTCAGCTCCGGGTCAGCTTGCGGTACTTGATGCGGTGGGGTTGCTCGGCCGCGGCCCCGAGCCGGCGCTTGCGGTCGACCTCGTAGTCCCGGTAGGAGCCCTCGAACCAGACGACCTGGCTGTCCCCCTCGAACGCGAGGATGTGGGTGGCGATCCGGTCGAGGAACCAGCGGTCGTGGCAGACCACGACGACGCAACCCGCGTAGGCGAGCAGGGCCTCCTCGAGGGCCCGCAGGGTGTCGACGTCGAGGTCGTTGGTCGGCTCGTCGAGCAGCAGCAGGTTCCCGCCGCTCTTCAAGACCCGGGCCAGGTGGACCCGGTTGCGCTCGCCGCCGGAGAGGTCCCCGACCCGCTTCTGCTGGTCGCTGCCCCGGAAGTTGAACCACGAGCAGTAGGCGCGGGACGCGACCTTGCGCTTGCCCAGCTCGAGGGTCTCCAGGCCGCCGGAGATCTCCTCGTAGACGCTCTTGGCCGGATCGAGGGCGTCGCGGTTCTGATCCACGTACGAAAGGACCACCGTCTCGCCGATCTTCAGTTGACCGGCGTCGGGCTGCTCCTGGCCGGTGATCATCCGCAAGATCGTGGTCTTGCCCGCGCCGTTGGGCCCGATGACCCCGACGATCCCGCCCTTGGGCAGCGAGAAGTCCAGCCCGTCGATGAGCAGCCGCTCGCCGTAGCCCTTGCGCAGCCCCCGGGCCTCGACGACGACGTCACCCAGGCGGGGTCCGGGCGGGATGATGATCTCCAGCTCCCGCTCCCGCGCCTCGCCGGTGTCGGCGAGGAGCTGCTCGTAGGCCTTGATGCGCGCCTTGCTCTTGGCCTGCCGCGCCCGGGGGGCCATGTGGATCCACTCGAGCTCGCGGGCAAGGGTGCGCTGCCGGGCCGACTCCTGCTTCTCCTCCACCGCGAGCCGGCGCTGCTTCTGGTCGAGCCAGGAGGAGTAGTTGCCCTGCCAGGGGATGCCCTCCCCCCGATCCAGCTCGAGGATCCAGCCCGCGACGTTGTCGAGGAAGTAGCGGTCGTGGGTGATCGCCACCACCGTGCCCGGGTACTCCTGCAGGTGGTGCTCGAGCCAGGCCACGGACTCGGCGTCGAGGTGGTTGGTCGGCTCGTCGAGGAGCAGCAGGTCGGGCCGCTGCAGGAGCACCTTGCACAGGGCCACCCGGCGCCGCTCGCCGCCGGAGAGCACCCGCACGTCGGCCTCGGGCGGGGGCAGCCGCAGGGCGTCCATCGCGATCTCGATCATCCGGTCCAGCTCCCAGCCGGAGCGGGCGTCGATCGCATCCTGGAGGCGCCCCTGCTCCTCGAGGACCGCGTCCATCTCTTCCGCTGTGAGGTCCTCGCCGAGCTTCATGTTCACGTCGTCGAACGCTGCGAGCAGCGCCCGGGTCTCGGCCACTGCCTCCTCCACGTTGCCCCGCACGTCCTTGGTGGGGTCGAGGACCGGCTCCTGGGGCAACCAGCCGACCGTCGCCCCCTCCGCGGGCCAGGCCTCGCCGAGGTACTCGTGGTCGATGCCGGCCATGATCCGCAGCAGGGTGCTCTTCCCGGAGCCGTTGACCCCGAGGACGCCGATCTTGGCGCCGGGCAGGAAGGAGAGCCAGATCCCCCGCAGCACCTCCCGGTTGGGGGGGTAGAGCTTGCGCAGATCCTTCATGACGTAGACGTACTGGTATCCCATGGTCTCTCCCTGCCTGCTGCCCCGCCAAGGCCGGGGGGAGCGATCGAACCCCAGGCCGCCCGCGCGTCGCGGCGGACGGTCGATCTTAGCCGTTCCCGAGCGATCTTAGAAGCTGGCCGCGACCCCGACCAGGGCACGAAAGTCCCAGGAGTACAGGGCCTGGATATCGTAGCGCACGGGCTGCCCGCCCTCGAGGAGGTAGGCCCAGCGGTCCTCGAACTGGTCGGTCTGGGTCAGGTTGCGCCCGGCCCGCAGGTCGATGGGGATCTGGACCACCCCCAGATCGATGGCCAGCTCGAGCTGCCCGAGGAGGAAGATGCTGTCCTGGGGGACGCTGTGGTGCAGGGCGAGGTAGTCCGCGAGGCTCTGCTCGTCGACCTCCGCGGTGCTCCGCCGGGCCTTGGTGATGTCGTAGCCGTGGTCGAGGGGCTTGACGTACTCCACGCCCACGCCCAGGGAGAGCCGGGTCACGCCGAAGGACTGGTAGCCCTTGAGCAGCACGGGAAACCGCATGTTCTTCGCCCAGGAGTCGTGGACGAGGTTGAGCTGCTCGGTGGTCCCGGCGAAGGACCACTCCTCGGTGCGGGAGGTGTGGTCATAGGAGAACAGCACGTCGAGCTCGAGGCCGACCCGGTCGAAGAGCCGCAGCTCGGTGTAGACCCCGCCGCCCCCGCCCAGGCCGAAGGCATCGTCCCCCGCGTAGGTGCGGCGCATGGCCTCGTTGGCGAAGCCGTCCTCGACGAGCAGGAGGGACGCGCCGAGTCCACCCTTGATCCCGAGGTCGAGGTCCATGAGGGGCGCGGCGCCGAGCTCCCCGGGGAGCAGCAGCGTCGGCAGGAAGGCGAGTGCGAGCAAGCGGTGGCAGACGGTGGGGCGGTCGTTCATGCTGGACTCCTTGGTGTACGGAGCTGCTCTTGCTTGGATAGGAGAGCCCTCTCCCGCCGTCAAGGTGTGCCCGGGCAGACTGCCTGCGGAATGGTCCGACGACGAGCTGGACTGGCCCGGGCGTGCCGGGTGTTGACTCCGCCCGGCCGACCCGCTAAAGGGGCCCGTTCACTGGTTGATGGGAAGCGGCGTTTACTTTCCCTGATCCGTCCGGAGGATACCATGCGTCAGTCGAAGCTCGTCACCGCCCTGCTCGGGGGTCTGCTCTTCCTCTCGCTCGGGCTCGCCGCGTGCAGCGACTCGGAGTCGTCGTCGCCGGGGACGGTCTGCACCTCGGGGGAGACCACGGACTGCATCCAGGGAGACGGCATGCCGGGCCAGAAGGTCTGCGTGCAGGGCGCCTGGTCCGGCTGCCGGGCGAGCTTCTGCGAGGTCGGCGCCACTCGCACCTGCACGACCGCCTGCAACACCGAGGGCCGGGCGACCTGCAACGAGGAGCGCTCCTGGGGAGCGTGCCAGCCACCGACCGATGGCTGCAACGGGGTCGACGACGACTGCGACGGGCAGACCGACGAGGACCAGGCGACCAAGCCCTGCCTCTGCGGCGCGGCCACCGGCACCGCCACCTGCGTCGCGGGCGAGTGGGGCCCCTGCTCCGCGGGCGCGCCGGGCGCGCCCGAGCTCTGCGACAACCTCGACAACGACTGCGACGGCCAGGTCGACGAGGACGTGACCCGGAGCTGCCAGAGCCTCTGCGGCGAGGGGCGGCAGACCTGCGAGTACGGCGAGTGGGGCGCGTGCAGCACGCCCGAGCCCCGCGCCGAGACCTGCAACGGCCAGGACGACGACTGCGACGGCGAGACCGACGAGGACCTCGGCACCCAGACCTGCGGCCTGGGCGAGTGCCTCCAGGAGCTGCCCCAGTGTGCGGACGGGGAGGCCGTGGAGTGCGATCCCTTCGCCGGGTCCGAGGAGGAGGTCTGCGACCTGCTGGACAACGACTGCGACGGCGAGACCGACGAGGACCTCGACGATTGCTGCGACCCTGGCGACATGGAGGAGTGCTCGACCAACGTCGGCGTGTGCGAGAAGGGGACCCGCACCTGCGGTGACGACGGCCAGTGGGAGGCCTGCACCGGGGTCTTGCCTGCGGCCGAGATCTGCGACGGGCTCGACAACGACTGCGACGGCACCGCCGACGAGAACAACCCGGGCGGCGGGGTCGCCTGCGGCATCGACACCGGCGAGTGCCAGCAGGGAACCACCACCTGCACCGCGGGCGAGCTGGTCTGTCGTGACGAGATCGTCCCCACCGTCGAGATCTGCGACGGCAAGGACAACGACTGCGACGGCGCGGTCGACGAGGACAACCCGGGTGGTGGCGTCGCGTGCGGCATCGACACCGGCGAGTGCCAGCGCGGGGTCACCAAGTGCACTGCGGCCAAGCTGATCTGCGAGAACGAGATCAAGCCGACCGCGGAGGTCTGCGACGGCCTGGACAACGACTGCAACGACAAGATCGACGACGGCGTGCCCGGCATCGGCGACCTCTGCGGCACCGACGAGGGCGAGTGCCGGATCGGGGTGCTGACCTGCACCGAGGGCCAGACCGTCTGCGTCAACGAGATCCCGCCGACCGACGAGATCTGCGACGGCCTCGACAACGACTGCGACGGCCAGATCGACGTCGGCTTCCCGGGGCAGGGCGAGGCCTGTGGCGTCGACACCGGCGAGTGTCAAGCGGGGGTCAAGGCCTGCATCGACGGCAAGCCCGTCTGCGACGGCGAGATCGCCTCGGTCGCCGAGACCTGCGACGCCAAGGACAACGACTGCGACGGCAAGGTCGACCAGGGGTTGAACGCCGACATCTTCGAGGCCAACGACACCTGCCCGCTGGCGCGGGATCTGGGGCTGGCCAACGAGAACGGCCTCGCCGTGACCGCCAGCGCCACCCTGTACAAGGGCGACCTCTCGGTCGACGGCGACTGGTACAAGGTGGTGGCGACCGAGGCCCAGCACCTGGTCTGGTGTGGCGACAGCCCCCTCGATCTCGTCCCCCAGTGCTACTGGGTCGAGGTGACCTTGACCGGTGCCCCGGGCCAGGATCAGGACCTCTGCTATGCCGCCGGCGACTGCGAAGGCAGCCAGGGCCAGGACTGCCTGGATGGCGCGACCCCCAACAAGTCCCTCGCCTTGACCTGGTTCGGCACCTATCTCCTCAACGACAGCAAGACCCTGTACTTCCAGGTCAAGGGCGCCCAGTCCTGCCAGCCCTACGGCCTGAGCATCCAGATGTTCGGCACCTGCCCCGACGCAAACGGCCTCTGCCCCTGGGAAGAGTAGCCGAGCGCTACGGGAGGTGGCGACCAGGCCCACTGGCTGTGCAACGCGAAGATACCTCGCGGGCCTCGCGGCGCTGACGCTGGCACCACTCGCCTTCTCCTGCTCCTCCCCGCCCCCTCCCGCGCCGACCGGCTCCGCGGCCGAGGGCTATGCGGGCTCCGACTCCTGCCGACCCTGCCACGAGGCGATCCACACGATCTGGCAGGGCTCGGCCCACTACCTGAACATGGCCCGGCCGGAGCCGACGAGCGTGCTCGGGGACTTCGAGCGCAGGAACCGGGTGGAGTTCGAGGGGACCAGCAGCCGCCTCTTCCGGGAGGGCCCCCGCTACCGGCTCGAGTACCGCAACGCCTACGGTGAAACCGTCACCAAATCGATAGATTACGTCCTCGGTGCCCAGCGGCAGCAGATCCTCTTGCACGAGCAGCCGGACGGCCGGATCCAGATCCTGCCGACCCACTGGAGCGTCAAGGACAACGCGTGGGAGGACGCCTGGGAGTCGCCCCTGGACTTCGTGCCCAAGCCCATCCCGCTGCTCGACAAGCACTACTGGACCGGCTACGCCCGGACCTTCAACCTGGTGTGCATGGAGTGCCACGCCAGCCAGCCGCGCAAGAACTACGACCCGGCGACCAACCGGTACGCCAGCACCTTCGACCCCCGGATCAACTGCGAGGCCTGCCACGGGCCCGCGGCCGAGCACGTCCGGCGGCAGCAGAGCTCCGACGAGAGGGTCCGGCGCGCCGACCAGAGCCTGATCCGCCTCGATCACCTCTCCCCGCAGGCGAGCATCGACGTGTGCGTGTCCTGTCACGCCAAGAAAGTCGTCTTCCGGGAAGGGTTCCGGCCAGGCGTCGCGAGCTGGGACTACTTCGTCCCCGACGTCTGGGACACCGCGGAGTTCCACGCGGACGGCCGACGCAACGGCATGGTCTACAACACGGTCGACTTCTACCAGAGCGCCTGCTACCGCAAGTCCTCCCAGCGCATGGACTGCGTCACTCCCTGCCACCCGGCCCACGAGTCCCGCGCCGTGGTCCGGCCGGTGGCCGAGGACAACGCCCGCTGCACGGGCTGCCACTTCAAGTTCACGGCCGACCTCACCGCGCACACCTTCCACGCGCCCGAGTCCGCAGGGAGCCGCTGCACGAGCTGCCACATGCCGACCTTCCTCGTGTCGGGGATGATGCTCGCGGACCACACCATCGGCGTCCCCCTGCCCGAGCTGAGCCGCCGCTTCGGCGTGCCCAACGCCTGCACCTTGTGCCACGACCACGACTCCCCGGAGTGGTCGGAGCGCTGGGTCAACACCTGGTGGGGCGGGTCACCGACCTTCCAGATCTACCGGGCCCGCCTCGTCGAGCGGGCCGAGACCCTGGCCGGGATCTTCGCGGCGGCCGAGGCCGAGAACCCCCCACCGCTCCCGGTGGCGACCCTGATCCGCTGGCTCGACGACACGGGCGAGAACATCGTCCAGCGGGCGTCCGCCGCGAGCTTCCTCGCCGGCGCGCGGGACGACCCGCACGCGCTGGCGGCCCTGCTGCGCCACCAGCACGACTCGGCTCCCCTGGTGCGCTACAACGTGATCGGCGCCCTGGCGGCCTTCGCCGGGGCCCACCCCCCGGCCCGGACCGCCCTGCGCCAGGCATTGCGGGACCGCTGGCTGACGATCCGGGGGCGGGCCTACGAGGGGCTGTTCATCCTCGACCCGACCCTCGCGCAGGATCCGGCCCCCGAGGTCGCCCGGGTCCGGGCCGAGTACGCGGAGCGCAACACCCGGGTGCGCGCCGACGACCCCCGGCTGCTGTCCGAGATGGCCCTCTGGCGCCTCGGCCGGGGTGAGCTCGCGCTGGCCGAGCAGCTCTTGCGCCAGGGGCTGCGGCTCACGGGCGGGGTGATCGACCTGCGCTTCCAGCTCCTGCAGCTCTTGCTGCACACCGGCCGGCTCACGGAGGCCGAGCAGGAGGTCGCCGCGGTGGAGGCCCGGGTCCCCGGCAGCCTCGAGGCCGGGACCCTGCGGGCCCAGCTCCTGCTGGTGCAGGGTCGCCCGGCCGAGGCCCTGCGGATCGCCGAAGGGCTGCGCGCCCGGGGGCTGACCTCGGAGCTGCTCGAGGCGATCATGACCCGCGCCGGCTGGCAGCGCGAGCTGGCCCCCGTCCTGGAGCTGCTGCCCTCCGCCCCGGCCGCGGCCCCCTCCCCCACTCCCCGGAGCCCCCCATGACCTCCACCTCCTGGTGCACGTGCCTCGTCGGGGCCTTGGCCCTCCTCGTCGTGCTCGGCGGCGCTGCCACCCCGGCCCGGGCGGACGACGCGGCCGCGACACGCTTCGTCGTCCAGCCGGGGGGCGCGACCCTCCACGCCAGGCCCCACCCCGGCAGCAAGCAGCTCGCCAAGCTCCCGGCGGACGCGGTGCTCGAGCTCGTCTCCGCCCCCAAGAGCGAGGGCTGGCTCCAGGTGCGCGCCGGCAAGCAGGTCGGTTATGTCTCCCTGGCCCGGGTGGCCCCCCAGACAGCGCCCGCACCCGCGCCGAGCCTCGAGGGGCTGCTCACCCGGGCGATCACCACCTTCACGAGCTGGAAGGGGTATCAATTCTGGATCACGTTGGCTATTTTACTGTTTATCGTTGCCGTTTTCTCTGTTTCGAATCGCTATTTCGATGGATATCTCCGTTCAAGATACGGAGAGTACCTTTCATACAAATTTTATTATGGATTTTGCATCGCCATTGGCATTATTCTTGCGATTTTCTTTCTGATCTGGGATGAAGATGTGCTCCATTATTATCTCAATTTCCCGTTGAGCCCACCCTTCTGGGATGGCACCCTCGAGTTCCTGCTGTTCATGGCCATCGCCTCCCTGACTTTGGTCACGATCATTCACCTGATCAAGGACCTTCGCCGTGCCGGCCTCGGCTTCGGCCTGCCCCACCACCTCGCGGGCGTCCTCTGCGGAGTCCTCTGGGGCGGGACGGCCCTGTTCGCGGCCATCGGCGTCCTCGTCCCCGCCCTGATCCTGTTCGGCGGCCTGGCCTACCTGCGGGCCCTGCTCGATCCCAGCGAAGGCCCGGCCCAGCAGTCCAGCGGCCCGTCCTACGTCAACCACAGCGAGCAGGCGGCCCGCGACGCCCGACAACGTCAGGTCGAGCGCGCGGTGTACGAAGCCCACGACATGCGGAGCCGCGGCTACGAGCAGACCATGCTCGGCGGCTGGAAGAAGAAGGACGAGTAGCCACCGGACGAGTCCCGGTGACGACGAGCCCGGGCCCGGCAGCCCAGGATGTGCGGGCCGACCGGCCAGCGCGGCAGGCGTCGGGCACGGTCTCCCGGCGGTCGGACTTGCGGGCTTCCCGCTCCCCTCAGCGCACCAGCCACACCACGGGGACCCCTTCCAGCCGCCCCACGAGCCAGACCGCGCCGTCCGACCCCACGGCCAGCCCCTGCTCGCCGAGGAGCAGGTTGGCCGCGCCCGACGCGACCGTGAAGGGGAACCCCGGCACTCGCGTGCCGCGGGCATCGTACATCCTGAGGACCAGGCTGTGCCGCTCACTCCCGCCGTCGAGGTGGACCGCGACGCTGACGAGCACGACGCGACCCGAGGGATCGAGGGCCAGCTCCTCGGCGCGCTCCTCGGTCGCTCCCTCCTGCCGGTCGAGGCGCGGGAAGCCGGGCAGGGGCACCCCGTCCGGGCCGAGCTTCCAGAGGGCCGCGCGGGCCCCGTCCACACCGCAGGCCAGGGAGCCGGCGACCCAGACCCCACCGCCGCCATCCACGACGACGGAGCGGGCCTCGCTGCGCGCGCCGGTGTCGTCCGCGCAGCGCGGCGAGGCCAGCCACGGGGTGATTCTCTCCTCGAGCCGGTCGAGGCCCGTGGCCCAGACGGCCGCGCGCCGGACCTCGGGGACCTGGGTGTCGTCGTCCACCCACCCGGCCACCCAGACGGTCCCGGCCGCGTCCCGGGCCACCCCCTCCGCCGCGGCTCCGGCCTCCGCCAGGCCCGCGCCCGGATGCAGCGGGACGGTGCGCACCCCCGGCAGGCCCAGCGTGAGCACCCAGAGCACGGCCTGGACGTCGTACCGCGCGCTCGACCACGTGGACCCCGCGACCCAGAGGCGGTCGGGCAGGTCCAGGGCCAGCCCCCGAGCGTAGAGGGTGCTCTCGTCGAGCCCGGGGAAGGATGGATAGGACGGGAGCAGCCCCAGGTCCGGGTCCAGACCGCAGACGATCAGGTCGCTCGCCGAGGAGTATCCCGGCCCGGCGACCCCCGCGTCCCCGACGCCCCAGAAGGCACCGTCGGGGGCCCGCCGCAGGGTGAACAGGCTGCTGTCGTGCTGCCGTCCCCCGGGCTCGAGCACTCGGCTGGCGTCGTTCGCCGCGCCCGCCGGCCCGAACGGGACCAGCACCGGATCGCTGGCGTCCCCGACGTAGTCGTGGCCCGCGATCACCACCCCGCCGGCGCCGTCCGCGACCACCGCGGTGACCGCGTCGAAGGGGTCGCCCAGGGGGACGGGGAAGCCCTCCACCAGGCGCCCCTGCGGAGAGGGACCGCAGTGGGCCACCAGCTCCAGACCGGCGCGGGAGCCGCCGCCGCTGGCCACGAGGAGCGCCTGGTGCGTGCCCGGCGAACAGGCCGCCGTGAGCTGCAGCAGCACGGAGCAGGCCTCGCCCGCGGCGAGCCCGCCCCCGACGGGGCAGTCGCCGCCGGCCGCGAGCACGAAGACGTCGGCCTGGCCGCGATCGAACGAGAGCTCGAGGGGGCGGGCCTCGCTCACCCCGCGATTGCGCAGCGTGACCCGCGTGTCCGGCAGCCCCTGCTCCAAGGCGACCCCGACGAACTCGAAGGCCAGCCAGGGAGTCGTGCAACCGTCGTCGACGTCCCCGTTGCAGTCGTTGTCCAGCCCGTCGCAGAGGGTCTCCTGCGGCTCGTAGGTCGACGGGTACTCGCAGCCCCACCCCGCGGCGCCCCGGCACACGGGCTGCGTGCCGGCGCAGACCCCCAGCGGCCGGCAGCCCTCCGCCGGCACGAGCTCCTCGTCGGTGTCGTCGTCGCAGTCGTTGTCCAGTCCGTCGCAGGTCTCCGGGGTCGGGTCGATGCGCTCCCGACACTCACCCCAGCGGCCCGGCGGGACGCAGGTCTGCACGCCGGGCTGGCAGACCCCGGCGGACCGACCACCGGGGCAGGCCCGCTGCTCCGGCGGCGAGCACTCGGCCCCTTCGCCCTCTCCCTCGGACCCTTCTCCCTCGCCCTCGGACGCTC
>JAVEVO010000208.1:0-10705 GCA_034005005.1 Myxococcota bacterium | reverse complement strand
GACGGCCTACCCCCTGGGAGCCGGCCGCTGGCAGGTGATCCGCACGGTCCTGCTGCCCGCGGCCCTGCCAGACCTCTTCGACAGCTTCCGGGTGATGAACGCCATCTCCTGGACCTACATCATCCTCGCCGAGCAGGTGAACCCGGGCGGCGGCCTGGGCTACGTGGTCCAGCTCGCCTACACCCACTCCAAGCCGGCCTGGTCCTTCGCCGGGCTGCTGGTCATCGGCGGCATCGGGCTGCTCACCGACTTCTTGATCCGCAGCCTCAACCGCCTGCTCTTCCGCTGGCGCGAGTAAACCCATGAGTGCCACCCCCGATCCCCTCGCCCCTGCCCCGGCCCTCCGCCCCGACGGCTCCTCCCAGCTCGGCCGGGGTCAGGTGCCGAAGCTGGCGGTGCGGGACCTCTCCATCACCTACACCACCCCGACGGGCAAGCAGATCGAGGCGGTGCGGGACATCTCCTTCACCATCGCGGACCGGCCCGGGGTCGGCGAGATCGTCGTCTTCCTCGGCCCCTCCGGGTGCGGCAAGTCCACGGTCCTCAAGGCCGTCGCCGGCCTGGTGACGCCGAACGTCGGGGAGGTGCTGGTCGATGGCGAACGGGTCGAAGGGACCGGTCGCGATCGCGGAATGGTCTTTCAGGCCTATACCTCCTTCGGCTGGCTGACGGTGCGGGAGAACGTCGAGTACGGCCTGCGCCTGCAGGGGCTGCCCCCGGCGAAGCGGCGCGCGCTGGCCCTGGAGTACCTCGCCGCGGTCGGGCTGGCCGACTTCGCCGAGCGCTACCCCAAGGAGCTCTCCGGCGGGATGAAGCAGCGCGTCGCGATCGCCCGCACCCTGGTCAACCGGCCCCGCCTGCTGCTCATGGACGAGCCCTTCGGCGCCCTCGACCCGCACACCCGCTGGGCGATGCAGGGGCTGCTGCTCGACATCTCCCGCCGGGAGGACAACACGATCCTCTTCGTCACCCACGACGTGGCGGAGGCGGTCTACCTCGGCGACACGATCTTCGTCATGTCGCCGCGGCCCGCCCGGATCGTCGAGCGCTTCGAGATCCCCTGGTTCACGGACCGGGACGAGACCTTGCGCGCCTCGACCGAGTTCCGCGACCTCGAGGAGCGGGTCCTCCAGACCTTGCTGCGCTCGTCGGGCAAAGGCTGACCATGGCCCCGCCTGCGGGAGACCCGAAGCCGCCCTATCTCCGCTACGCCTTCGCCAACGTCTACAACTACACCCTGCTCGGGGGCGCGGCCGCGGCGGCCCTGCTCGCGGGCGAGCCCTGGCTGCTGGCCGTGGCCGCGGGGGCCGAGGCCTTGTGGCTGCTCTTCGGCCCGGACAGCCGGCTGCTGCGCAAGCTCGTCTGGGACAAGAAGTGGCAAGCCGACCAGGAGGAAGCGGCGCGGGCGATGCTCGCCGCGCAGTTCGAGCGGCTGCCCCGCACGATGAAGGAGCGCTACCTCAAGCTGGACGAGAAGCGGCAGCAGATCCTCCGGCTCTCCGGGGAGAACCCGAGCTTCACCGCGGACCTGCTCACGGGCGAGCTGGCCAAGCTGCAGCGCCTCGCGGCCTCCTTCGTGGAGCTGGCCGTCGACTGCCACCGGCTGGAGACCTACGTCGACGAGGTCGACTTCCGGGCCCTGGAGCGTGACGAGCGAAGGTACCAGAAGGAGGCCGCGGACGGAGAGGGCGACGCGGCCCGGCTGGCGAAGAAGAACCTCGACGTCCTGCTGCGGCGCCGGGAGCGGCTGCAGGAGATCGACGCGTACGTCCGGCGGGCCCGGGGGCAGCTCGACCTGATCGAGAACACCTTCCAGTTGCTCGCCGACCAGATCGTCACCATGCGCAGCCCGGGAGAGCTGGCCGGTCAGCTCGACGAGCTGCTGGACGGGGTCGAGGCCGTGCGGGCCACTACCCACGAGGCCGACCTGCTGCTGGCCCAGTGAGGGCGGAAGGGGAGACGGTGATGACCGATCGGCTGCTGCCCGCCTGGGCCGAGGAGCTGCGTCGCCGCTACCTGCGGGGCGAGGCGACCCAGTTTCTGCTGCACGGCAACGTGCACGACCTGGTCCTCCACGACGGGAAGCTGGTGCCGGTGACCGAGCTGCTCACGGGGACCCTCCTCGCACCGACCCGGGAGCTGATCGTCCAGTACAACCTGTCCACGGGGGTGCGCTTCCTCAAAGGGAAGGCTGCGGGGATCGGCGGCGACGAGCTCGAGGAGTTCGTCCTCTCCCGCTCGGCCGGCCGGGTGCTGCCCGCGCTCGAGCGCGTGCTGCTGACCCGCGAGCGGGTGGCGGTGCTGCTGGACTACGCCGAGATGCTCGCGCCCGCGGCCGAGGCGTCCTTCACCGCCGAGGGCGATCGGGCCTCGATCATCACCTTGCACCGCTGGTCCCTCTCCCGGGAGATCGAGAAGGGCGACAACCTGGTGGTCCTGGTCACGGGCACGCTGGCCGAGCTGCACCCGCTGCTCGTGGGCAACCCGCGGGTTGCGGCGATCCCCGTGCCGATGCCCGATCCCGCGTCCCGGCGCCAGCTCATCGCCCACCTGCTGCCCGGCGCCGCGGACACCTGGCTCGACCGCCTCGCCGAGACCACGGCGGGGCTCAAGGCGGTGCAGATCAAGGCGATCCTCGAGCCGACCCCGCCCCAGGCCGAGGACCCGGCCGACCGGCTGAAGGCGATCCTGGCGCTGCTCGGCGGCGGGCCGGAGGCCGAGGCGCGGGCCCGCAAGCTGCAGGACCTGACCCGCGGCCTGCCCCTGGCCGAGGTGCGGGAGCTGGTCGCGCCCGGCGGCACTCCCCTGCCCGACACGGACGGCCGGGAGCAGGTGCTCTCCCTGATCGCCCGGCGCAAGCGGGAGATCATCGAGCGGGAGTGCTTCGGGCTCATCGAGTTCGTGCAGCCGGCCCACGGCTTCGAGGTCGTCGGCGGCATGGACGAGGTGAAGCGGGACCTGCTCGCCATCGCCCGCCACCTGCGGGAGGGCCGCCGGGAGCTGTGCCCCATGGGGCTGCTCTTCGTTGGTCCCATGGGCACGGGCAAGACCTTCCTGGCTGAGACTTTCGCCAGGGAAACCGGGCTGACCACCGTCAAGTTGAAGAACTTTCGCTCCAAGTGGGTGGGCGCGACCGAGGGCAACCTCGACCGCATCCTCGGGGTCATCGGCGCGATCGGCCAGGTCGTGGTGATCATCGACGAGGGCGACCGGGCCTTCGGCTCCGGCGAGGGGGAGAGCGACGGCGGCACCGGCAGCCGGGTCATCGCCCGCATCAAGGAGTTCATGTCGGACACCGCCAACCGGGGGCGGGTGCTCTTCATCCTGATGACCAACCGCCCGGACCGGCTCGACATCGACATCAAGCGCGCCGGGCGGCTGGACCGCAAGATCCCGTTCTTCTTCGCCCAGTCGCCCGCGGAGGTGGAGCCGGTGCTGGCCGCGCAGCTCCGCAAGCACGGGCTCGGCGGCCTGCTGGAGTTCCCCCGGGACCGAGAGGGCGTCTCCGAGCGGCTGGTGGGCTACTCCAACGCCGACCTCGAGGCCCTGGTCCTGCTCGCGGGCCAGTACGCGGCCGAGGAGACCGGCGGTGAGCGCGCCCCGGTGTCGCCGGCCCACCTGCAGCGGGCGGTGCACGACTACCTGCCGGCCCGCGACCTGAAGATGCTCGAGTACATGGAGCTCTTGGCGGTGTTCGAGGCCTCCAACCGCCGGCTCTTGCCCCAGAAGTACGCCGCGCTGAGCGAGGACGAGCTGCAGGCCCGCCTGGCCCTGCTGCGCAGAGAGGTGGGCGGCCGACGCTGAGCCCCCTGCTGGAGGATGCGATGGACTTCTTCCCCGAGATCGAGATCCCCGCGGCGCAGGCCGAGGCCCTCGCCCGTGGCCTGTGGGCCGTGGCCCGCGCGGACGGCCAGGTCCACGAGCGCGAGGCCGTGCTGGTGGCCCAGCTCTACCAGGAGACGATCCACGGCAGCCCGGCCTCCCTGGCGGCCCTGGAGCGCGAGCCGGCGATCACCCCCGACGCGCTCGCCGGCGCCCTGGGCCCCGGGACAGACGTCGCTCACCTCTTCGTGAAGACCGCGGTGCTGCTGGCCCTGGTGGACAACACCTACTCCGCCCCCGAGCGCGAGCTCGTCGGCCGCTACGCCACGGCGCTCGCGGTGATGCCCGCCACCCTGGCCCGCATCGAGGAGGAGGTCCGCGAGTTCCTGCTCGGCCAGCTCACCCACCTGGCGAACACCCAGGGCGTCCTCGATGTGTCCAAGGGCTTGCCCAGATAAGCCGCGCCCCGGCCCGGGGGAGGACCGGACCTGCTCCTCCCCCGGCGCCCCCCACCGCGCGGCTCGGCCTCGGCCGCGGCTGCGAGCGTGGTCGGTCCTCTCCAGGTCGACGCGGGCCGACGTGCCCGGTGGCCCTCCCGGCCGCCCTTGCCCTGGTGCCCCCAGGGGGTATGTTGAGCCCATGGGATCTGCCGCCTCCCGCACCAGCCACCGCCCGTCTTCGAGCGGGCTCTTCCTGCTGGCCTTCACCCTCGGGGCGTGCGCCGACACCGGGGGCCGGGCCCGAGAGACTCCGGGGGACCTGGGCCAGGAGAGCGGCCCGGACATGGGAGGCCACCTCCAGCGCGACGGCGCCGCGGCGGGGGACGTCGAGCCCGGGATCGACCTGCAGCCCGCAGTCGACCTGGCCGGTCTCCCGGACCGCGCGGTCCTCGAGGACTCCGGCCGGTTGCCGGACGCGGGCGGCCGCCCCGACGCGGGCTCCCCGGCGGACTCCGGGAGGGCGCCGGACACGGGCGACGAGCAGGACGCCGGCTCCCCGGCGGACTCCGGGAGGGCCCCGGACGCGGGCGACGAGCCGGACACGGGTGGCAGCCCGGACTCCGGCGCCCGGTCCGACCTCGGGCTGCCCCCCGCCTGCCCGGACCAGGTCTGCGCACCGGACGAGACCCCCCAGACCTGCCCCGCGGACTGCGTGCTCCCCTACCCGACCCGGGACTCCTTCACGCTCAAGGCGATCCAGCCCGACTTCTGGCCCAACCTCGACGAGATCGCCGGCAACGGCGCGGGCGGGGTGGCCATGAACCTGGTCTGGGCGACCTGGGAGCCCGCGGTCCGCCTCGCGCCCTGCGGCGCGGGCGACGAGGAGCACGAGGGCCACTGCTTCGCGGTCGACCAGGCCGTCGACGCGGCGATCCGGGGCTACAGCCAGCGGGGGCTCCTGGTGACTGCGGTGGTCTACGGCGTGCCGGCCTGGGCCCGCACGGGGAACGCGGGCTGCTCCCCCGTGGCCCCGGGGTTCGATATCTTCTGCAGCCCCGACCGGGGGGCCGACTACGGGCGCTTCACGGGGATGCTGGCGCGACGCTACGACGGACTGCACGGGCACGGCCGGATCGCCGACTTCGTCATCCACAACGAGGTCAACGCCAACGACTGGTTCGATATCGGCTGCGGGGGCGGGGTGCCCTGCGACCGGGATCGCTGGATTTCCACCTATGCGGAAAATTACAACTCTGCTTATGACCAGATCCTCCGCCAGCAGCCCACCGCCCGGGTGCGGATCTCCTTCGAGCACCACTTCGGCAGCTCCTTCGATGCGCCAGGCGCGGCCAACCCGCTCTTGTCCGTGCAGACCTTCCTCACCCGCCTGGTGCCCCTGCTGGGGGACCGGGAGTGGCGCCTCGCCTATCATCCCTACCCGCCGGACCTCTTCTCCCCCGTGTTCTCGGCCGACGACCTGCCCCGGGTGACCTACGGCAACCTCGGCGTGCTCCTCGGCTGGCTGCGGGCGACCTTCCCGGGCCGCGCCCACGCCTACGAGGTCGCGCTCACGGAGAGCGGGATCAGCTCCGCGCCACCACGGTCGTCGGAGGCCCGCCAGGCGAGCGCGGTCTGCGACAGCCTGCGCAACGTGCTCGGCACGCCCGGCATCGAGAACTACGTCTACCACCGGCTGCGGGACCACGCGGCGGAGGGTGGGCTGCAGCTCGGCCTGGTGCGCACCGACGGCACCTTCAAGCCCTCCTGGGCGGTCTGGGCCCTCGCCAACCGCCGGGACCTCGTCCCCCCCCAGCTCTCCTGCGGGTTCGAGGACTTGCCCCATACCCGGCTGCGGCGGGGCTACCATTCGACCCGGGGGCACTGGGCGAGCTCCCGGCTGCTGCCGCCGGGCTTCGTGGAGGAGCGCTCCTGGCGCCTGCTGCGTGAGCCCGCGCCCGGGACCGTGCTGCTGTTCGAGTGCGCGGTGGGCGGGCACTCCCTGCTCACGCCCGACCCGGGCTGCGAGGGCCAGCAGCCCATGGGACCGGTGGGCTACGCCTGGACCGACGCGGCCGCGGGCCGGCTGCCCTTGCACCGCTGCCGCATCGGCGCGGGCAGCGATCACTTCGTCAGCCCGGACCCGAGCTGCGAGGGCCAGATCCACGAGCGGCTGCTGGGGTACGGGCTGCCGGGAGAGTGAACCGCGCGCCGGGGGGGCCACTCCCCCCGTGAGGCGGCGCCGGGGAGGCCCGGCGCCGGGACGTGCCGCCGGGCAGAGGCAGGGCTGACATTGGCGGCGACCTGGACCATGAAGGGCTGACATTGGCGGCGACCTGGACCATGATGGGCCAGGATGCCCAGGAGGAGCCCGATGGTCTGCCCGTTCTCCCGCCTCCGGCCCGCGGCCCGGGCGCTGGCGCTGGTCGCGTCGTGCGCGCTCGCCCCCGCCTGCAGCCCGACTGCCCCGGCCACGCCCCCGGCGACGACCGAAAGCCTCTCCCCGGAGGGAACTGCGGCCCCTGCGGCCACCCCGGCGGCCCCCGCGGCCACCCCGGCGGCCCCCGCGGCCACCCCGGCGGCCCCCGCGGCCGTCACCCCCCCCGACGCACCCCCTGCGGCCGTCCCCCCGACCCCGCCCGCCGCGCCCGCGGCCGGGCCCCCGCCGTCCGACACTGTCTTGCGGGAGGCGCTCTGTCGCGGCCGGACCCCCTGCCGGGTCACCGGGCGCCAGGACGCGGGGCCCGGGCAGGGGGGCGAGCAGTTGCTGGTGGTCGAGCTGGCCATGCACGACCGGCAGGGCAACTGGAAGGACCCCGATCTCGAAGCGTGCGCGCCCTGGGAGCTGTGGCTGGTCCGGGCCCGGGGGGGGCAGGTGGAGTCCCGCCAGGCGTTGCTGACCGCGTGCAACGACGGCTACGGCGCATCCGGAATCGGCGAGGACCAACTGGAGGTCGGGCCCAACCGTCTCCACCACACTCGCGTCGGCGGCTCGGCCTGGCGCTGGAGCTACTCGACCACGCTCCAGCTCGATCCGCTGCGGGTCCTCGACTCGGCCGAGAACGGCTGGTGGTCCCTGGGCGTCAACGAGGACTCGCGCAGCTTCAGCTACGCCAGCTTCAGCGGGAAGACGAGCTGGTACAGCCCGCCCTGCGGGCCCGACGGCAATCCGCCGGACGGCGATGACCCGGCGGTGAAGGCGAACGTCAAACCCTACGAGTCCTTGCCGATCCCCGGCGTGACCGTCGAGCCGACCTTCCTGGCCGGCGGCTGGCGCGAGACGGCCCTCGGCGCCTGCAGCGTGACCGTCGACTCTGCGGGCCAGCAGGGCTGGGTGGTCCATGGCCGCCCGGGCGAGGCCCAGGACGCCCGCCTGAAGGTCCTGCTCGTCGGCGACCGGACCCTGGTCCTCGAGATCGAGGACGACCGGCTGGTGAGCGGCTCGCCGCGCTGGCTCTTCGACGATCACGTCGAGCTCTGGCTGGGCGCCGTCGCCGGGTTCGGAGCTCACTGCCTCGAGGCGAAGGAGTCGCCTCCCCGGCAGTACGCGCTCCTGCTGGCGGACGGCAAGGTGATCCCCGCCCACGGCAAGCCGACCGACGCGCTGGTGGTGGAGCGCGCGGCCAGCCCCCCGGAGGCCCGGCCGGGCTGGACCCGCCTGAAGGTGACCTTGCCCGCTCCGCCGGAGGGGATCACGGTGGTCTACTCCGACGGAGACGACGGGCAAAAGCAGGAGCGCCTGATCGCCACCAGCCGCTTCGCCTTCGGCCGGGGGCCGACCCTGGGCGCCGTGCGCACCATCAAGCCGGAGCACATGGTCTGCGGGGCGGTGAACGGGGTGCTGCAGGTCCGGGAGACCCGGACGTTCTCGCCGGACAAGCCGGTCCTGGGGTTCGGCGAAGAGTAGCGCGACCTCGTTGCGAGGGTCTTCTCCGCTTACCGCTCGATCCCGTCCCGGGCCGGCCAGCCCCGGGTGTAGGGGTGCTTGACCTCCCGCAGCTCGGTCACGAGATCGGCCCGGGCGACGAGGGCGGGCGTGGCCCAGCGCCCGGTGAGGACCACCTCGACCAGGGGCGGGCGCTCGTCGAGGAAGGCCAGCAGGTCGGCCTCGGTCAGCAGCCGGAAGTGCACCGCGACGAGGGCCTCGTCGAGGACGACGAGCGCGTACTCGCCCGAGCGCATCCGCTCCCGGCAGCGCCGGAGGCCCGCCCGGGCGAGGTCCACGTCCACGGCCGCCGGCTGCTCGCGCCAGGGCAGGCACTCCGGGGAGCCGAGCTGCTCGATCACCACCCGCTCCCCGAGTAGCTGGGCTCCGGCCAGCTCGCCGTAGGGATAGCTCTTCATGAACTGGCCGACGAACACACCTAGCCCGTGGCCCACGGCCCGCAAGAGCAAGCCGAATGCGGCGGTGGTCTTGCCCTTGCCGTCGCCGGTGTAGATCTGGACCCCGGCCAGGGGCCAGGAGGCAGGGTGCCTTTCCAGGGGGGCGGGTGCCATCCGCTGCCTCCGGCCGGGACCGCAGGTCCCGGGCCCTCAGGGTGACAGGGCGACCAGCAGGGCCTGGTGCCCGGCGAGCTCGGCGACCAGCGCACCGGCGGCGAGCCGGACGGGTGCGGCCGGCCCGAGGGGCCGTGGCGACCAGGGGTGGTCCGGGTCTAGGCCGAGCGCGTGCAGGTCCACGCGCCGGGTCACCGGGTCGGGGTGGAGGTTGAACAGGGCGACCACCGCGCCGGCTCCCGTGGACCAGACCCAGACCGCCGGGGCGACCGCGGGGCTCAGCCCCCCCTGGCTCGTGGTGAGCAGGAAGTCCTCGACGCCCGGGAGCAACCGCTCGGGCAGCCGGTCCGCGCGCAGCAGGTCCACGGGACGGGCGGGCCCCGGCAGGGAGCGGACCTCCGCCAGGGCGGGAGCGGTGAGCAAGGCCCAGCGCCCCTCGGGCAGCTCCCCCAGGGGATCGGAGGCGAACGCGGCGCCGCCGGCCACGAGGGTCGCGACCACGGTGCTCCAGGCCTCGGCCTCGGTGAGAGGCTCCCGGACCAGGGCCGGGTCCGGGTCGACGGTCAGCACGACCCCCTGGAGGAAGGCGCGGGCCGCGGTGGCGCGGAGCTGCTGCGCCACGAAGGACCAGGACAGGGGCAGAAACTCGTACGCGATGTCGAGGCCCGTGCGGATCGCCTGGTAGGGCAGGACCCGGTCGGGGCCCGGGTCGGCCGGGGCCAGCAGGGGCGCGCCGCACGCGAGGAAATAAATCGAAGGTCCCATGCCCTCCCGCAGCACGCGCAGGGCCTCGGCGTAGGCCTCGCTCCCGGTGCACGGCCGCTGCCGGACTCCTTCCCACGCGCCGACGAAGAGGAAGTCGAGCTTGAGGGAGGTGAACCCCCAGCCGACCACCCGCGCCAGCACCTCCCGGAGGTGGGCCGCGACCTCCGGGTGGGTGACGTCGAGCACCAGGTAGCGCTCGCCGGTGAGGGGCGGCGCGTAGGCCAGGGGCGCCCCCGCGGCATCCCGCACGAACCAGCCCGGCTGCGCCGCGGCGAGGGGAGCCTGGTCCTCCACGAGCAGCGGGGCCAGCCACAGCCCCGGACGGAGCCCGTGCGCCGCGATCGCGGCGGCCAGGGCCGGCATGCCCGAGGGGAAGCGGGCGTTGGGCTGCCAGTCGCCCCAGGACCGCTCCCAGCCGTCGTCGACCACCAGCTCGCGGGGCTCTCCCCACG
Organism: Myxococcota bacterium; assembly: GCA_034005005.1. GTDB lineage: Bacteria > Myxococcota_A > JAVEVO01 > JAVEVO01 > JAVEVO01 > JAVEVO01. The sequence continues at coordinate 732 of JAVEVO010000208.1, read as the reverse complement.
TCAGCCGCCTGGCCGTGAGGCGCGCCGCTTCGCGGATCAGCTCCTCGTCGATATCAGGAAAGTGGGCGTACCAGCTATTCCAGCCGCCTGGCCGCGCCCCGACGGGCGGCGCGTCCCCGGCCAGGGCCGCGGCGTACTCCCGCAGCAGGGTCCAGGCGTCGTCCCCGGCCGCGAGCCAGCACGGCTCGGCGTGGATCCGCTCGCCCGGGGCGGCCCCGACCCGCTCCCCCGCGCCGCCGGAGGTCACCTGCAGGGACACGGCCTCGGGAGGCCCCCACGCGGTTACGGAGGGGCGGAAGCGGCGCGCCCCGGGCGAGCCGACCACCAGCGCGGTCCCGTCCGCGGCGGCCAGGGCCCCGTACCACCAGGACACGTAGCGGCCGTCCCGGTTCCACTCGTCCGTGTCCCGCTGGGCCAGCAAGGGATCGATCCCGGCGGGGGGTGGCTCGGCCGGTAGCCGGATCCCGCCGCTATTGGACCAGGACTGGTACCCATTGCTCAAAAACGCGATTGGACCTGAGCCCAAAGTCACTCCGCCCTGGCTGACCAGGGGCGCCAGGGCCTCCAGCCCGACCACCGGGCCCTCGGCCGACGCCGTCACCTCCAGGGCCCGGGGGCCCTGCGGCCGCAGCTCCACGCGCAGCGCGGGCAGCTCCGGCTCGGCCCCACTGCACCGTAGCCGCCAGCCAGGCGGCAGCGGCCCCGCTCCCGACAAGGGCTCGAGGCGCTGGC
>JAVEVO010000207.1:0-10712 GCA_034005005.1 Myxococcota bacterium | reverse complement strand
CCTCGCTCCCTTCGCCCTCCCCCTCCGCGCCCTCCCCTTCGCCCTCGGTCCCTTCGCCCTCCCCCTCCGCACCCTCACCCTCGCCCTCGGTCCCTTCGCCCTCCCCCTCCGCGCCCTCCCCCTCCGCGCCCTCTCCCTCGCCCCCGGTCGCGTCCTGCCCATCGGCGCACGCTCCGAGCAGCAACGCCGCGACCGCCAGCCAGCCCAATCTTCTCATCGGTGACCTCCTGCCTCACCACGAGGCGATCGCCGCCAGCAGACCACGAACGCTCCCGGCAGGAAAGGGGGATCACGGCTCCCCCACGCCAGCAGCGGCCCGGCGCACGAGGAGGCCGGAAGTCCCGCGGGACGAGGGGGTGGGATCATGCCTGCGGCCTGGACACACGCCCAGCACCGGCCTAGCCTGATTCGCCGCAGGCCCACGCCGTGGGCCGGATCACCTCACGAGGAGAGATGTCCGAGGCCGCTGCCGCCATCCCCGACCTCCGGCTGGCCCTCCAGCTCACCCCCCAGGGGCAGCTCCGGCTGCGCCCCGCACCGGACGCCGCTCCGCTCGAGCCCGCGCTGGCCGGCCGGCTGGTCGCGGCCTTCGCCCAGGGCACGGCCGCGGGCCTGCTGCAGCTCGGCGGGGCCGAGACCGGCACCTTGCTGCCGCCGGTTCTCGCCTACTGGCGCCAGCTCGGCCGCCGCCTGGTCACCGCGCTCTGCACCCGGCCGCCGGAGGAGCAGGGTGCGATCCCCCTGCTCCCGCCTCCCCCGGACGGGGAGCTGGTGACCATGGCCCTGGCCGCGCCACCCATGGCCGGGGCCGAGTACGTCACCGTCGAGCTGCTGCGGCGGCTCTGGACCGGCGCGAACGAGGAGCTGCAGCGCCGGGGGCGCGCGACGGGCGCCCGGCTCCCCGAGGTCCTGGCGAGCCTCAGCCCCGCCTGGCACGTCGTCGGCCGGGTGCACTTCCATCTGGCGGAGAACCGCAAGGACCCCGAGACCCCCTTCGCGTTTCTGGCCACCTACACCAGCAGCCTCTCGACCCAGGGCCAGGCGCAGCACCAGCCCCTCGGCCAGGCCCTGCGGGAGTTCGCGGGGAAGGCCCGCCAGGAGCGGCTGCTCTCCTTGCTGCTGCCCGTGCAGCGGGCCAGCGAGACCTGCGACTGGCTGCGGCGGATGGTGGACGAGGGGGAGCTGTTCCACCCCCTGCGCTGGACCGCGGCCGAGGCGTTCCGATTCTTGGCGGACGTGCCGCGGCTCGAGCAGGCGGGGATCGTGGTGCGGATGCCCGCGGCCTGGCGGGGAGGCCGTCCGCCCCGCCCCCGGGTGACCGCCACCGTGGGCAGCAGCGCCCCCGCGGGCCTCGGCCAGGGCGCCCTGCTCGACTTCCGGGCCGAGCTGACCCTCGACGGGGAGCCCCTGACGCCGGCCGAGACCCGGCAGTTGCTGGCCGCGACCGCGGGCCTGGTCCTCCTGCGCGGGCAGTGGGTGGAGGTCGATCGGGAGCGAGTGGGCGACCTGCTGGAGCGCTTCCGGCAGGCCGAGCAGCTCGCCCGGGACGAGGGGCTGACCTTCGCGTCGGCCCTGCGGCTGCTGGCCGGCGCGGACGTCACCCGCGGGGAGCTGAGCGCGGCCGCGGACCCCGAGTGGTCCCTGGTGACCGCCGGCCCCTGGCTGCGGGAGACCCTGCGGCAGCTCCGGGAGGCCGGGAGCGGGTCCGGGCCCGATCCGGGACCCGCCTTGCAGGGTACCTTGCGCCCCTACCAGCGCACGGGGCTGGCCTGGCTGCACTTGCTCACGGGCCTGGGCCTCGGCGCGTGCCTGGCCGACGACATGGGCCTGGGCAAGACGGTCCAGCTCCTCGCCTTGCTCCTGGTACGCCGGCAAGGCCAGCCCGCAGCGGCCAGCCGCCCCAACCTGCTGGTGGCCCCCGCGTCCCTGCTCGCCAACTGGGCGGCCGAGCTCGGCCGCTTCGCGCCGAGCCTGCAGGTGCTCGTCGCCCACCCCTCGGCCTTGCCCCAGGCCACGCTGAAGGCCCTCGACGCCGCCCGGCTCGCCGAAGCCGACCTGGTGGTCACCTCCTATGGCTCCCTGCAGCGCCTGCCGGCCCTGGCCAGGACCTCCTGGAAGCTGGTGATCCTCGACGAGGCCCAGGCGATCAAGAACCCCCAGACCCGGCAGACCCGGGCCGTGAAGGAGCTGACCGCGACGGCCCGGGTGGCCCTGACCGGGACCCCCGTGGAGAACCGGCTGGACGACCTCTGGTCGCTCTTCGATTTCCTCAACCCGGGGCTGCTCGGCTCGGCCCGGGAGTTCCTGAGCTACGCCCACCGGCTCGCCGAGCGCCCCGAGAACCCCTACGGCCCCCTGCGGGAGCTGGTCCGGCCCTACATCCTGCGCCGCCTGAAGACCGACCGGTCGGTCATCACGGACCTGCCCGCGAAGACGGAGCTGAAGGCCTACTGCCCCCTCAGCCGGAAGCAGGCGGCCTTGTACCAGCAGACGGTCGCGGAGCTCACGGAGCAGCTCGCGGCGGTCGACGGCGTGCAGCGGCGGGGAGTGGTGCTGGCGTCCCTGCTGCGCCTGAAGCAGATCTGCAACCACCCCTCCCAGTGGCTCGGCGACGGGGGCTGGGCCGAGGCCGACAGCGGCAAGCTGGGCCGGCTGCGGGAGCTGGCCGAGACCTTCGCGGCCCGCCAGGAGAAGGTCCTCGTCTTCACCCAGTTCCGGGAGACCACCGGGCCTCTGGCCGCGTTCCTCGGGGGGATCTTCGGCCTCCCGGGCCTGGTGCTGCACGGCCAGACGCCCGTGAAGGCGCGGCGGGCGCTGGTGCAGCGCTTCCAGGAGGAGGAGGGGGTCCCCTTCTTCGTCCTCTCCCTCAAGGCCGGCGGCACCGGGCTCAACCTCACCGCGGCCTCCCACGTGATCCACTTCGACCGCTGGTGGAACCCGGCGGTGGAGGACCAGGCCACGGACCGGGCCTTCCGCATCGGGCAGACCCGCAACGTGCTGGTGCACAAGTTCGTGTGCCGGGGCACGGTCGAGGAGAAGATCGACCAGCTCATCGAGTCGAAGCGCCAGCTCTCCACGGCCCTGCTCGAGGGCGGCGGGGAGCCGGCCCTCACCGAGCTCTCCGACGAGGAGCTGCTCGCGCTGGTGCGCCTGGACCTGCGCACCGCGGCCGAGGAGTAGCCATGGGGTACTATGGTCGGGGGTACGGCAACTGGAGCCCCTACGTCCCCGTGGCCTCCCGGCGGGCCGCGGCCGAGCGGGAACGGAGACGCCTCGAGAAGCAGGGCAGCAAGCTCTCGCCGGTGGTCATCGAGGGCCGGACCATCGCGCACACCTTCTGGGGCCAGAGCTGGTGCCAGAACCTGGAGGGCTACGGCGACTTCGCCAACCGGCTCCCCCGGGGCCGGACCTATGTCCGCAACGGCTCGGTCATCGACCTGCAGATCGCGGCCGGCGAGGTCCGGGCCCTGGTCAGCGGCTCGTCGATCTACCGGGTCGCGGTGCAGGTGGATCCGGTGCCGGGGCCACGCTGGGAGGCCCTGTGCCAGGAGTGCGCCTCCGAGATCGACTCGCTGGTGGAGCTGCTGCAGGGACGCTTCGCGAAGGGGGTCATGGAGCGGATCTGCCGACAGGGCAAGGGCTTGTTCCCCTCGCCCCGGGAGCTGCGCTTCTCGTGCTCCTGCCCCGACTGGGCGACCGTGTGCAAGCACGTCGCGGCGGTGCTCTACGGCGTCGGCGCCCGGCTCGACGCGAACCCGGAGCTGCTCTTCACCTTGTGCCAGGTGGACAGCCGCGAGCTGGTGAGCCAGGCGGCAGCGGACGTGCCTTTGACCCGGCGGGGGCCCGCCGCGGGGCGGGTCCTGGTCGACGAGGACCTCGGGGGACTCTTCGGGGTGGAGCTGCTGGAGCCGGTCGCGGGGCAGAAGAAGGCGGCGGCCGCGCCGGGGACCCGGGCCCCGAAGGGGAGCAAGGCGGCCAGGGCGGTGGCCGCGCTGGGAGCCCGAGCCCCGAAGGAGAGCAAGGCGACCAAAGCGGCGGCCGAGCCGGGGACCAGGGTCCCGAAGGCGACCAAGGCGGCCAGGGCGACGGCCTCCCGGCCGACGCAGGAGAACATGACCAAAGTCATACCTGCCCTGACCGAGGCCCCACGGCCCCTGCGACCGAAGCCGGCGCGCTGCCTCTATCCGGGATGCCGCCTGACGGGCACCGTCCGGGACGAGGGCTACTGCAGCGTGCACGGGATGATGTGGCGGGACGGCGACATCCCGGGGCCCGGGAGCCGCTGAACCCCCGACACCGGACTCGCCAGCGGTTGCCTGCTGCCTGCTGCCGGGTGCCGGAGCCTGGTGGGTGCCGGCCTGGTGGAAGCCGATCTGGTGGGTGCCGGCCGACAGGTCGGCACCAGCCTCCCAACTCTGCTGGTCCAGGACTTGGTGAGCAGGGAAGCCAAGCGACCGGCGCGGAGGCCGGTCGCCACCAGGAAAGGGCCGATCCCCAGCAGAAGCCTCCCCGGATTTCGAACGGTCGAGACGGCTGTGCTATAGAACCGGTACCCCGACACGGGGGTCTCGCGAGGAGGACATGCCCCACGGGGAAGCCACGGCCCCGGGCCACCCGCCGGCCAGCCACGATGCGGTCGGGGCTGCTGCCGGCCGGGCGGCGTTCTGGCGTCGCCACGGGCTGACGGCCTTGCTCCTCCTCGGGCTGGCCCTGGCGCTGCGGCTGCCTGGCCTGGCCTGGCTCCCGTCGCCCACCGGCGACGAGGCGAACTGGGCCCGGTACGCGGAGCAGGCCGCCCGGGGACGGATCGTGGTGCTGGATCCGGCTCACCGGGGCAACTCGCCGGCCTTCGCCTACCTCCTGGGCGGCACCTTGCGGCTCGGCGGCCGCTCCTTCGGCGTCCTCCGCCTGCCGCAGGCGGTGCTCGTGGCGGTGGGGTGTGCGCTCTGCTACCTGCTGCTCGCCGCGGGGGGACGGCGGTGGGCCGGGCTCGCGGCCGCCGGGCTGCTCGCGGTGCATCCGGTGTCGGTGCTCTGGTCCCGGACGATCGCAGTCCCCTACCCCCTCGCCCTGGTGGGCATGACCGTCGCAGTGCTCTGGCTCTGGCGCGGGCTGTCACGGCGTGCCCCCGGGCAGGTCGCCGGGGCGATCCTCCTGCTGGCGGCCACGGCCCATCTCACCCCCCTGGCCGTGGTCGTGGTCCCGGGCTGTCTGGCCCTGATGGGCAGGCCGGCCAGTCGCTGGTCCCTGCGACATCCCACGGTGCTGGCCGCGGGCTGCCTGGGAGCGGCCGCCTCCGTCCCCTTGGTGTTCTGGATGCTGCAGACCCCGGTCACGGCCAACAAAGTGCTGCTCGTCGAGCTCGGACCGAAGCTGCTGGCTGCGGCGCACATGCTGCTCACCGGGCTCTGGGGCGAGGCCACGGTGCGGCACTTCACCAACCACGCCCTGCCGCTGCTCCCCGCCGGCGTCCTGGCCCTGGCGTTGGTGCTGGTGCTGGTGCTCGCCACCGGTCGTCGCCAGACCCGGGCGGCTGCGGCTCCCCTGGCTGGCCTCGGCCTCGTCCTGCTGGCCAGCGGTGCCGTGCTGATGCCCTTGTCCCTGGCTCCGGCACGACGCTGGTACCTTGGAACCATCGACGCGGAGCGGTACCTGTTCACTCTCCTGCCCGGCCTCGCGCTCTGCCTCGGCGCCCTGGCCGAGACCGCGGCCACGGGGATGCGCCCCGGCGCACGGCGGACGGCCGCCGCCCTCGTGGTGGTCGCCGGTCTGATCGTGGCCGGGGCCACGGGGCGCACCCTCGAACCGCTGGTCCGGCGCAGCGGGATCTTCCGCGGCCCCTCGGTGCTGCACGGCGGCGAGTGCTACCATGGCTGGCTCACCACCGCGGACCGGGTGGCCCCGGTGGAGATCGTCCGCGACCTCGTCCAGCGCACCGGAGCGACGACGGTGCTCTACGAGGACGTCGCCTTGCGGCCGTTGCGCTGGATGCTGCGGGACCTCCCCGTGACCGTGTTCGACTACCGGGACGTCCACACCTGGCACCAGCGCGCCGGGGTCTTCTTGACGGTGATCTGGTCCGCCCAGGTCGCGGACCCCGTGGCGATCCCCCGGGCCGCTTCGTTCGAGATCGGGCGGCACGGGCTGCTGTTCAGCGCGGGCTTCTCCCAGGCGAAGCTGGAGCGGCGGGTGGTCCAGCCGGACGGGCGACCGCTGCTGGAGATCTGGTCCGCGCAGCACCAGGGCGTCACCTGGCAGCCAGACCCAGCCCACCGCTGAGCCCTGCCCCTTCATGACCCAAAACCCCAATGACCATCTCGACGCAGGCGCTCGTGCTGCTCAGCCCGCAAGGCCCGAGCGTACCTCGGCCCCGAGCATCCGGGGCGCACTCGGCGCTGGCAGTGCCGGCGCTGGAGGCGAGCGAGGGTCGCCAGATCGAGACCGACAAGCCGATGCAGGGGACGATTCGCCTGGACTCCCTGCGGGAGATCGCCGCGAACAAGGTCGCGGCGCTGGTCGGGCGGGCGGAGCCCAAGGACCTGGTCGACCTGCGGGAGCTGCTCGCAGCGGGCGCCGATCTGGCCCTGGCGGTCGATGATGCGCGGCGCAAAGAGGGTTCGGCCGACCCCGGCACGCTCGCCTGGCTGCTCTCCGAGCTGACCCTGGGGCCAGGCGCGCGCTTGCCCCCCGGGATCTCGGCCGACGAGCTGCTCCGGTTCCGCGACGAGCTGGTCCCCCGCCTGCGCTCCCTGGCCTTCGAGATGGTCCGACGGAGCTGACCGACCGTCTCCGGCTCTCCAGGTCCTCGCCCAGCGGGTCGACTCGCCCCTCTTCCGGGGTGCGGCGCACGGGGGTCATCCCCTCCCGTGCAGATCTCGCGCCGCGGAGCCCGCAACGCACGCGCAACGCCCCGGCGAGCGGACGTCGCGTTCGAGCCAGGGTAGAGCTCTACCTCCCCGCCAGTGCAACACTCCAGGGGGAAAACGTTGCATCCAAGCCAAAGTAGAGCTCTACCTCTCCCCCAGTGCAACACTCCAGCGACCAGGAGTTGCATTCGGCCCAGGGTAGAGCTCTACTTCCCCGCCAGTGCAACATCTCGGCCCCCAGACGTTGCATCCTGGCCAGGTTAGAGCTCTACGTCCCTGCCAATCATTACCCGCTAGCGCGCTGACCATTGCCGGCTAGCCCCTCATGATCCAACACATCTCAGCGATCGCCCTTTCGATGCGGGTACGCGATCATGACGGCGGATCGCGCATTGGCGCATCGGCGCGTCGAGCCAGCGGGGTGATCGAGATGCCGGATCGTCGTAATGTGGGCAGGTAACCGTTCACGCCCCCACGGCGTGATGCGACCCAGCCCGCCTTGCCTGGATTACCTCCCCCCACATTGACGCCATCCTTCTCCCGCGCAGGCGCAGCGCATAGGAACCTGGCGGAACCGCTGTGCGTACTCGGGCCCGCGGGTGCCTGGCAGCAGGATCTTGATCGCGACCTCGCCGCCGATGTCCTCACGCTCGCCGACGAACACCGCGCCCATGCCCCCCTCCCCGAGCCGCCGGGTCACGCGGAACTTGCCGCCCAGCACCATGTTGGGGCGCAGCTCGATGCGGGTGGGCGCCTGGGCGTCGAGCAAGTGGGCTGCTCTCCTGCAGTGAGTCTGGAATTACTTTAGGTCAACGGGCCAGCGGAGGCAAGGCCGTCGCTGGGTCCCTGATCGTCGGCTGCCTTTCTGGACCGGCCGCGAGCCCGGCCCGCGCGAGGAGCAGACGGCGGATCTCCGGCGCGAGGTGAGCGATGGCGTCCGGGTCTGGCGCCGTCTCCCCGTCGGTGAACCGGTCGTCGCGGAGGTAGCCGCAGCGGTTCAGGAAAGTACGCAGCACCGCCGGCTCGGCGAGGCGAATCGTCGACTGCAGCGCCTCGGCGACCTCGGGCCGGGACGGTGCGAGCCGCAACAGGTGCGACAAGAGGAGCAGCTCCCGGACCGCGACGTCGCTGTTCACCAGCACCCGGCGGCGGATGAAGGCCGCACGCTGGCCTTCGTCGCCCAGGGTCTGGCCGGCGATCCGCAGGGCCGGCCCCAACTTCTGGGGGTCGACGGGCACCGACGTGATGCGCTCCAGCAGGCAGCCGATCTGCCGATGGTCGAACGCGCCGAGCCGGGAGAAGTCGTAGTCCCAGCCGGTCCCGTGCGGCGTCACGAAGCCCAGATCCTCGAGGAAGCCGACCACCTCCGCCAGCGCGCTGCGCTCCACGAGGCAGCAGAAGGTGACGGGGTCCCTGGCCGACGAAGCCGCGAGGAGGGTGCGCTCCCCCAGCCGGACCCCGGCGGCCCGGGCCTTCTCCAGGGAGTCCACCGCAGGCCGACCACGGCAGGTCGCTTCCGCCAGGTCGCCCGAGGCCGTGTCGGTGCGACAGCCGGCGACGCCGACCAAGAGCAGAAACCACAATGACTTCAAGCCATTGGACAAATGGCGACCACCTCGGCGCGGGTGCCCGGGCAGCCAGGGCCCCCTACTTCATGGCCGCGTCGAAGCGCTTGCTGACCTCGTTCCAGTTCACGACGTTCCACCACTGGGTCACGTACTCGGCCCGCTTGTTCTGGTACTTCAGGTAGTAGGCGTGCTCCCACACGTCGATCCCGAGGATGGGGGTCCCGCGCTCGATGCCGGGCAGATCCATCAGCGGGTTGTCCTGGTTCGGGGTGGAGGTGATGGCGAGCTTCTTCTCGGGGGTGACGATCAGCCAGGCCCAGCCGGAGCCAAAGCGGGTCAGCGCCGCCTGATCGAAGCGCTTCTTCAGCTCGTCGAGGGAGCCGAACGCGGCCACGATGGCCGCGGAGAGCGCTGGGCTGGGATTGCCGCGCTGGCCTGCGGGGGCCATGAGCTTCCAGAACAGATCGTGGTTGTAGTGACCGCCGCCGTTGTTGCGCACCGCCGGATTGTACTTGGATATCTGGCCCTGGATCGCCTCCAGCGAGAGGGTGGCCAGCTCCGGGAAGGTCGCGAGCTGCCCGTTCAGGTTGTTCACATAGGCTGCATGATGACGTCCGTGATGGATCTCCATGGTCGTCTTGTCGATGTGGGGCTCCAGCGCGTCCGCCGGGTAGGGCAAGGGCGCCACCGTGAACTGGGCGCCGGCCACGGCCGGCAAGCCGAGGATGGCGAAGAGGATGGTGAGTCGGGCGAGCTTCATGGACGTGCTCCTTGCTCAGGTCATGTGGGGGGGACGGCCCCTCCCGGTCCCGTGGAGAGAGGTCGGCGGCTGGCCGAACAGCTTCCTGGTCTAGGTAAGGATGGGGAACCCCGTTGTCCAGGCTCCCCCGGTCGAGATCCGGCATGACGGGGAGGAGCTCGGACCGGGTCCACGGTCGCCGCAGCTCGCCAGGCCCCTCGCCGAGCACGGCGGAGGTGAGGGTCTAGGCCGTCGGGATCCGGGCGCGCGACCGTCGCCGCTCCACCCAGAGCAGGAGGCCCACCAGCACGGGCAACACGCCCCAGAGGGGCCAGCTCCAGGCGGGCCGCCGGAACACGAACTCCACCTCGTGATCCCCCGGCGGCAGGAGCACGGCGTTGTAGGCCGGGGCGACCTCGAGGCGGGGAGCCGGGCGGCCGTCGAGCGCGACCTGCCAGCCGGGGTGCGCCCCCTGACCGAGGACCAGCAGATCCCCCGACGCCGCGCCGACGACGGTCGCCCGGTACCGATCGGGCTGCTCCTCCCAGCGGACGACCCGCCCGACGGGCGTTCCCGGGTCGGGCCGGCGCTGCAGCCAGGTCTCGACGGCCGACTTGGCCGTGGCCCAGGACTCCGGGGAGCAGGTCGCGTCCCAGCGGATCGTCACGCCCCGCTCGGGCAGCTCCGAGGCCAGCCAGGCACCGGCCGCGGCCCGCCAGCCCGTGGGGGGGAGGCAGAGGTGGCCCGCGGCCCGGGCCACGAAGACTGGTGGCGCAGGCCCGAGATCGTGCACGTGGATGTCCTCCCGGGACCAGGTCGGCGGCCCGAAGAACACCGGGGTCTTGCCCTCCCGGGACAGCACGAACCGGACGCCCAGGGCACGTGCGGCGGACGGCCCCCGGACCGTGGCGAGGAGGGGGAGCAGCTCCTCGACCACTGCGGCGCCGATCGCGTCCTGGTAGCCGGCCCCGTAGGAGAACAGGAGGGGACGGCCGGAGAGCGCGGCGGGCAGCCCCATCCAGAAGTGGGTGCCCAGCCCGAGCCGCCCGTGGGCGAGGATCCGCCCGGGCGGGCCCTCCCCGAGGCTGGTCATGAGATCCTCGAGGGGACGGGCCTGGGCCTCGCCGAAGTAGCGCTCCGAGGTGCGGAAGAGGGAGGGCAGGGACCCGCCGCGCTCGGCCAGCAGCACCACGAAGAGGACCAGGAACAGGCCGACGCCGAGCCCCCAGCCGAGCCGGGGGGCCAGGCCCCGGCGCGCGAGGGGGCCGATCCGGGCCGGCAGGCGGCCGAGCCGGGCCGCGGCCCAGGCGAAGCCCTCTCCCGCAGCCAGCGCGAGGACGAGGTGCAAGGGCACCAGGTAGCGGGAGAGCTCCATCTCGCGGTGCAGGGGCAGCCGGTCCACCAGATCGCCAAAGGCCAGCCGCCCGGCCGCCAGCAGCAGGGAGACCAGCCCGAGCAGCAACAGGGCCGCGCCGGTGGGATGACGGCGGCCGCGGCCGACCCAGACGCCCAGCCCGCGTAGCGCGAGCACGGAGAGCA
>JAVEVO010000206.1:0-10726 GCA_034005005.1 Myxococcota bacterium | reverse complement strand
GGCGAGGGCGAGGGCGCCGAGGGCGAGGGTGAAGGGGAGGGCGAGGGCGCCGAGGGCGAGGGTGAAGGCGAGGGCGAAGGCGAGGGCGCCGAGGGCGAAGGTGAAGGCGAGGGCGAGGGTGCCGAGGGCGAGGGTGAAGGCGAGGGCGAGGGTGAAGGCGAGGGCGAGGGTGCCGAGGGCGAGGGTGAAGGGGAGGGCGAAGGCGCCGAGGGCGAGGGTGAAGGTGAGGGCGAGGGTGAAGGTGAGGGCGAGGGCCAGCCGCTCTGCGTCGAGGGGGAGGTGCGGGAGTGCCCCGGGGGCAGCAGCGTGGGCGAGTGCTTCCCGGGGGTCCAGACCTGTGTGCTCGGGGACTGGGGCGAGTGCCTCGGCCGGGTGGATCCCGCGCTCGAGCGCTGCGACGGCCTCGACAACGACTGCGACGGCCGCATCGACGGCTTCGGCGGCAACTGCTACGGCGGCCCGCCCGGGACCGCGGGCGTGGGGATCTGCAAGTCGGGGACCCGCCTCTGCACGGACGGCGAATGGAGCCCCTGCCAGAACGAGGTCCTGCCCCGCGCCGAGACCTGCGATGCCCGGGACGAGGACTGCGACGGGGTCGTCGACGGCCTCCAGCGACCCTGCTACGAGGGTCCGCCGGGGACCGAGGGGATCGGGGTCTGCACCGCGGGCCGCATCACCTGCCGGGACGGGCGCTGGGGAGAGTGCGAGGGGGATGTCCTGCCCTCCCGGGAGGTCTGCGACGCGCGGGACAACGACTGCGACCGCCGGGTGGACGAGGAGATCCCCCCCATCACCTGCGGGGTCGGCGAGTGCCTCCGGACCGTGCCCGGGTGCGTCGACGGCCGCGTCCCCCGCTGCGACCCGGGACGACCGGAGCCCGAGCTCTGCGATGGGCTGGACAACGACTGCGACGGTCGCGTCGATGGGCTCGTCGAGGCCTGCTACACCGGCCCCGAGGACACCCTCGGCGTCGGGGAGTGTCGCGCCGGGACCGCCACCTGCCGCGACGGTCATTGGGGCCGGTGCGAGGGCGAGCAGCTTCCCGTCGTGGAGGAGTGCAACGGCCTGGACGACGACTGCGACGGCCACGTCGACGAGCGGCTCCAGCCGCCCCCGGACGCCTGCCTCCAGCAGGGGGTCTGCGCACAGGTCGTGCCCCGCTGCGACGGTGCGGCCGGCTGGTCCTGCAGCTACCCCGACACCTACGAGGAAGGTCGCGAGGTCACCTGTGACGGGCTGGACAACGACTGCGACGGTCTGCTCGACGAGGGGCTCTGCGCGGTGGAGATCCCCCTGGCGGCCGACAACCTGGGCGGCCTCGAGACCGACGCCACCGATCTGCTCTCCCTGTTCAGCACCAGCTTCACCATCGAGGCCTGGATCGACGACTACGGCCAGGCGGCCGGGGAGTCGGTGCTCGTCCGCAAGGTCGACACCGTGGCCGGGGTCCGCCTCGGCTGGGAGTTCCTGCTCTCCGCACCCAACGCGGCCGAGCCGGGGCGCCGGCTGATCCTGCGCACCCGGTCCATCGGGGGGACCACCGAGCGCAGCTCCGCCCCCCTGGTCCTCGGCGGGTGGCAGCACGTCGCGGTGGCCTATGCGCTGCGTGGCTCCAACGAGTGGCCGCGCGTGCGCTTCTACGTCGACGGGCAGCTCGCCGGCACGGAGCAGTTCCGGGGGTTCGTGCCGCCCAACCTCGGCGCCGCCCCAATCCAGATCGGCCGGGGTAGCGCCGGCGAGGGCTTCTTCGGCGAGCTGGACGATCTGATCATCTGGCCGACGGCCAGCTACGCGGGCGACTCGTTCGAGCCGACGCTCTGCTTGCCCGATCGCGACGCCCTGGCGGCCTGGCACCTGGACGGCTTCTGGGACATCGACGGCGCCCGGTACACCTTCTCCACCGGTCGCAGCCAGCTCCGCACCCGGCTGCTCGCCCCCGCGCAGCGGGTGCCCGTGGCCTGCGCCGCGCGCTGAGCCGGCGCGCTCGTCTCCAGCCTCTCCTCCAGGGCGGGCATGCCACCCGCTTCCCGAGCTGTTCTGGTCCTTTCGTCATGGACGGTTGACCTGGGGGCCGGCTTGCGGTTCACTGCGATCCAGGCAGCCTTCAGGGCCCCGAGCCCGAGAGCGACCATGGATCCCATGACCGAGGACAGAGCGCTGATCGAGGCGACGCGGCTGCTCCAGCAGCAGCAGCTCGGCGAGGCGGCACGGCTGCTGGAGCAGTTCCTCCTGACCGAGGCGGCGCCTCCCTCGCCGAACCGCCTCGCGCTCGAGCTGCTCGCGGCCCAGGTGGCCTTCTTGCTGCGGCAGTGGCCGAAGGCCGAGGAGCACTACCGTCAGGCCGCGGCCATCGCCCTGCGCTTGCCCGAGGGCGCGGCCGAGCGGGCCCGGGTCGAGGTGGTCCGCAGCCGCACCAGCGGGCTGCACCCGCGCTTTCGTCCGGCGGCTCGCCAGGATCTCGAAGCCTCCCTGGACGGGCTGCGGGAGGTCAACGACCTGCCGGCCCTGCTGGAGGGGCTGCTCGCGCTCTGCCACCTGCTGCTCCTCGATGCCGACTGGGAGCTGGCCGTGGAGCGGTGCGATCAGCTCGGCGAGGTCGCCCGGATCCTCCACCGGCGCCCCTTCGCCGCTGCCGCCGGGCTGATGAAGGGCATGGCCCTGCGCGGCCAGGGCCGCTTGACCCAGGCCGCGAGCTGTCTGCAGGAGGCCCTCGTCGTGCTCGGCGACCTCTCCCCCGACCTCGCCCCGGAGCCCGAGACCGGGAGCCTGTCCCTCCCCCCCCTGCACGCCCAGGCCCTGCTGGTGCTCGCCCGGGTGCGTGCGGACCAGGGGCGGCGGGGCGAGGTGCCCCGCCTGCTGCAGCAATGCCTCGACCTCGAGGTCCCGGGCTTCGACCTCGAGAGCAACCTCTCGGCTCGCCTGCTGTCCCTGCTGTTCCCGGCCGGTGCGCCGGCCGGCGGCGCCGCGGCGCACGGTCAGGCCTTGCGACGGCTGGTCCTCGCGGCCGAGGGGCGGCTGCCCGAGGAGGCCGAGGTCTGGGTCGAGGCCGCGCTGGCCCTGGCCCGGCGGGCCGTGGACCCGGAGGACGGCCGCGGGCTGGTGGAGAAGCTCCTCCTCGCGACTCGCCAGCTCGGCCTGCCCGAGCTCCAGGGGCGTTGCGTCCGGCTGCAGGCCGGGCTGCTCCTGCGGCTGGGCGAGCCGGAGCGGGCCGCGGCCCTGCTGCGCGAGGAGCTGGCCCGCCAGGCGGAAGGCCAGGGGCCGGCCTGGCTCGTCGCCGGGCTGCGGGTCGATCTGGCGCAGCTCCTCCTGATCCAGGGCTGGCTCGAGGAGGCCCTGGCCCTCGCCGAAGGGGCGGTGCCGGTGCTGGAGGCCGCCGGTCACGAGCTCGGGCTGCTGCAGGCGCTGCACGTCGCGGCCGAGGCGAGCCGCTCGGCGCGGCTCCTCGACCGGGCCGCGGCCCACCTCGCTCGCGCCGAGGAGCTCTGCCCCCGGCTCGGGGACGAGCTGGCCGCCGCGCTGATCCTGCTGGAGCGCGCGATGCTCCTGCACGACCGCGGCCAGGGCCAGGAGGCGTTGCTCCTCTTCCGGCAGTTGCTGGAGCTGGCCGAGCGGCTGGAGGACGGGGGGTTGCTGGCCAACGCCTTGATCCACATGGGGAATCTCCACCTGGCGCGCGGCGAGCGCGACCAGGCCCGGGCGCTGCTCGCCCGCGCCGCCCGGCTGGAGCACCTCGATCAGCTCCCCCGGGCGCGGCTGCAGTTGATGATGGCCGAGGCCCGGCTCTGGGCGGGCAGCCCGACCCAGTCGGCCGAGCTGACCCGCCGCCTCCACGAGGCGCTCGAGCTGGCCCGCCAACTCCGGCTCGGCGTGGAGGAGCGGCAGATCGTGCTCCTGCTCCAGGCGGCGGCCGCAGATCGCGTCTGATGCCCAGACGCCCCTTTCCCTCGGGTCGTTCCTCTGCTATCGTGCACCGACAGCATTCATGGAGGACGAGACCGATGCGCCGATGCACTCCCTGGTGGCTGCTCTTCACCCTCGTGGCCCTGCTCCCCCTGGCCTGCGCCGACGACTCCCCCGCGGGCGAAGGCGAGGAGGAGTTCGGCGACAACCCCTTCCTGGCGGACGACGGCGAGGCCGGGAAGGCCGACACCCAGTACCAGAACCCCGACGGGATCGAGGTCGAGGTCGACCTCGAGGCCGACGTCGAGGCCTCCGCCTGGGCCCTGCGCGAGGCGCCGGCGATGCTGGGCCAGTTCGCCCTGACCTATCTCCGCAAGCGGGGCGAGTTCTACCTCGAGTCCCTCGCCGAGGACTCCACCTCCGACGAGCGGGTGGAGTGGCTGGTGGATGGGGAGTGGAAGACGGCCCAGGAGGTGACCGGGCTCGGCAACGACAAGCTGAACCACTTCCGGCTGCGCGGGGTCAACGCGGTGCTGCTCGCGGGCGAGGCCCGGCGGGTCAGCGAGGGCAAGGTCTACACGGCCAAGGTCCCCGTCAACCCCGGCACGTTGATGCAGGAGGTCGGGGACAAGTGCGCCGATCCCGACAGCCACATGACCCTCAGCCAGTCGATCTACTGGTACCAATGGAACCCCGACAAGAGCGGCTGCACGGCCAAGGTCCAGGAGATGACGGTCACCGTCGCCAAGCTGCTGCCCTCGGCCAAGGTGACCTACCCCGAGTACGACCAGCTCCTCGCGGACGGCAAGGTCACCGCGGTGGTCCTCTTCGGCAAGATCGGCGAGGGCGACATCGAGACCGACACCGGGATGCGCGGCTTCAAGCAGATGGCCCGCTGGCTCCTCGACGCCGGCTTCACCGAGGTCACGCCCGCGCCGGTGGGCCGCCGCTTCACCAAGCACATCGGGGACTACGATTTCGAGATCGACCTGTACTCCCCCAAGGATTTCAGCGGCCTGGACGACTACGCCCACTTCGACAACTTCCAGCGGGCCATCGGCGAGCACGAGATCCTCGCGTACGACGGGCACAGCATGCTCGGCGCGAGCGACTACTGGAGCCGCCCCACCTACCCCGCGGGGTACCAGATCTTCCTCTACGGCGGCTGCCTCGGGTATGAGTATTACCTTCGTCCCATCCTGGCGGGCAAGGGCGGCTGGGACAAGGTCGACATCCTCTCCTCCGTGATCGAGGTCTCGGCCGGGGCCAACGAGTTCGCCGCGCCGGCCCTGGCGAAGATCGCCTACGCGCTCGACCACAAGCTCGACGTCTCCTGGAAGGACATCCTCGTCGCGGTGCGGCGGGGCGTCGGCGACTCCACCTTCGGGATGAGCGGGGTGCGCGAGAACTGCTTCTCGCCCAACGGCTCCCTCTGCGGGCCCGAGCCTGCCGGCGAGGAGCGGGTCGAGCAGTACGTGGACGAGACCGTCACGGCCATCCCCGACGACGACCCCGCGGGGATCGCCCGCACCCTCGAGGTCCCGGACGATCTGAAGGCCAGCACGGTGACCGTGGCGCTCAGCGTGACCCACACCTACGCCGGCGACCTGCTGATCACCCTCACCCACGACGGGGTCACGGCCACGGTCTGGGACAAGGCCCGGGCCTCGGGCTCCGGCTTCGAGCACCAGGTCACCCTCCCCGACTTCAGCGGGCGGTCGGCCAAGGGCCTCTGGACCCTGAAGGTGGTCGACACCGCCGCCCTGGACGCGGGCCAGCTCAACTCCTGGTCCCTGACCGTGACCGCTCCCTGAGCCGGCTCCTCTCCGAGTTGCCCCTCCCCACCGGCACTGCCACGATCCACCTCGTCTTCCTCGGCTGCCCGAAGAACCGGGTCGACAGCGAGGCCGCGCTCGCCCGGCTGTGCGACGCGGGCTACCAGCCGGTGGCCGCGCCGGAGCAGGCCGGGCTGGTGCTGGTGAACACCTGCGCGTTCCTCGCCGCGGCCCGGGACGAGGCCGCCGCGGTCCTCGACCGGCTCGCCGCGGTGAAGCGGACCGTGCCCGGGCAGCGGCTCGTGGTCACCGGCTGCCTGGCGAGCCTCGAGGGCGAGGCGCTGCGGCAGCGCTTCCCCGCGGTCGACCTGGTGATCGGCAGCGAGCGGCTCGACGATCTGCCGGCCCTGCTGACTCCGCCTCCCCTGCCGGACGGGCCACCCCGTTGCCGGCCGGGCGGGCACTACCTCGGCGCGTCCCTGGTCCACCGCTCCTCCTCCCTGGCCGGCGGCGTGGCCGCGTACCTCAAGATCGGCGACGGCTGTCGACGGAGCTGCAGCTTCTGCCTGATCCCGACCATCAAGGGGCCGCCGGAGAGCCGGCCGGCCGCGGCCATCCTCGCCGAGGCCCGATCCTTGCTGGCGCAGGGGGTGCGGGAGCTGGTCCTCGTCGGCCAGGACCCGACCCACTGGCAGGACGAGGGGCGCCGCCTGCCCGACCTCGTCCGGCTGCTGGCCCGGCTCGAGGGGCTGGTCTGGCTGCGGCTGCTCTACCTCTTCCCGGGGCCGGCCGTGCGGGCGCTGTTGCCCTCGTTCGCTGCGGAGCCCAGGCTCGTGCCCTATCTCGACGTCCCCCTGCAGCACGTGGACAGCGAGGTCCTGGGCCGGATGAACCGCCCCTACGGCGAGCCGGAGGTGCGGGCCCTGGTCGCCGACCTCCAGGCCGGGGTGCCGGGGCTCTTCCTCCGCTCGGGTTTCATCCTCGGGCACCCCGGGGAAGACGAGGGAGCGTTCGCCCGGCTGCGGGCCTTCGTCGGGGAGGGGCACTTCCAGCAGCTCAGCCTCTTCCCGTACAGCGACGAGCCGGGCACGGCCAGCCACGGACAGGAGGGCAAGCTGCCCCCCGCGACGGTCGCGGCCCGCCATCGCCAGCTCGAGCATGACTTTCGTCTCATCCGGCAGGCGCAGGCCGCACGGCTGCGGGGCCGCCGGCTCGCGGTGCTGCTCGAGCAACCGGCCGCGAGCCGGGCCGGCCTCTGGGAGGGCCGCCACGCGGGCCAGGCTCCCGAGGTCGACGGCCGCACGTTCGTCTCCGTGCCCACCCCCTCGCCCCCGGCGATCCAGCCTGGGGCCGTCGTCACCGCGCGCATCGTCTCGACCCTCGGTGCGGACCTCTGGGGTGTGCTAGAGCCCTGAGAGACCGTTCCTGCACACGATTCGCTCCAATCATGGTCATTTTTGCTGCTCATCGTTGCCGATCTCTCGTCCTGTCCCCTCTCCTGGCCCGTTCGAGGGGCGGTGCGACTCGCCCAGCGGCCCGACGATCGGGGGCTGGCTCGGGGCCTTGAATCTGCCTCGGGCCTGTGTCATGAACGCGCTCGCCACTGGATGCCTGGGGGGGGATCCGACTGCTCGAGGAGCTGTAGATGACGATCTCCGGGCGCCCCGCGACCCTCTCCCTGCTCACCCTGCTCTTTTTCGGCCTCCCCCTGACGTCCCGGGCCGCGGAGGTGACCTCCCTGGCCGATGCGGGGCCTGGCTCCCTGCGCCAGGCCCTCCTCGACGCCGCGGCCGGCAGCACGATCACCTTCGCCCCCGCCCTCTTCGCCGGGGAGGGCCAGGCCGTGCTGTCGCTGACCAGCGGCCCCCTCACGGTCGCGGCCGCTGACGTGGTCGTCGTGGGCCCGGGGCCGGACCGGCTGCGCCTCGACGGGGCAGGCCAGCCGGTGGCCGCGCTGCCGACCGCGGGCCTCTTCGACCTGCCCCCGGTCGCGTTCACCCTCACGGGCCTCAGCCTCGCCCACGCCAGCGGGAGCCAGGGCTACGGGGCCATCGTCGCCCGGGGCAGCCTGACCCTGGAGCGGGTGGTGGTCTACGACTGCCACAGCGTCGGCTTCAACCCGGGAGTCTACGGCGGCGGTGCGGTCCTGCACCTGGCCGGGGCCCAGGACGGGGGGACCCTGACCGTCGTCGACTCGGCCTTCTTCGACAACCGCGCCGACGGCAGCGGCGCCGCACTCTGGTCGGACGCGGCGGTGGTCCTGCAGAACGTCACCCTCGTCGGCAACCGGACCTCGGGGATGGGCCAGGGGGGCGCGGTCTTCCTCGCTCCCGGCGCCGACGCCATGCTGCAACACGCCACCCTGGTCGGCAACTGGAGCGGGTCCGCGGGCTTGTTCGTCAGCCTCGGCGCCCGGGCCGAGCTGGTCAACAGCCTGGTGGGCAACGCGGACAACTACTTCGTCGAGGGCCACGACGTGCGCTGCGACGGCGAGCTGGTGCTGGACCACAGCACGGTCACCCGCCTCGAGCTGGGCCCGGGCGTGGAGCCCGTCGATCTCGGCGGGGCGGCGCTCGACCTCGCCTTGAGCCTGCGCTGCCCGGTCCAGGCCCAGGACGGCGGGGGGATGCTGGTCTGCGAGCTGGAGCCCTGCAGCCCGGCGCGCGACTCTGCGGACGCTGGCGCGACCCTGCCCACGGACGCCCGGGGGATCTCCCGCCCCCAGTTCGCTGGCCCGGATCGGGGGGCGGCCGAGCTGGCCGAGGTGGCGCCGACGATCACCTTCGACGAGCAGCCGCCCACGGGCTGGGAGGACTCGGACCTCGTCCTCCAGGACGCCATCTCCCTCGCGGACCCGACCCTGTGCAGCACCAGCGAGCTCACGGTGACCCTCGCCTTGACCGACCCGACCCTGGGGGTCCTCGTGCTCGAGGACACCACCGGGCTAAGCCTCGTCACGGGCAGCGGCACGAGCGAGCTCCGGCTCCGGGGGACGCTGGCGGTCTTGAGCCCCTGGTTCGGCTCCGGCGCGCTCGATCGGGTGGTCGTGCGGCCGGCGAAGGACTTCAACGACGACTGGCTCCCCGAGCTGGTGCTGCAGGTGACGGCCGACAACGGTGCCCGGCAGGCCAGCCGCACCCTGCCCCTGGTGATCCGGCCGAGCAACGATCCCCCCGTCTTCACTCCCGGGGCGCTGGAGGTCGTCGTCGACGAGGACTGCGGCGAGCACGTCATCCCGGGCTGGGCCAGGGGGATCAGCGCCGGGGCCCCCGACGAGCAGGACGAGCTGCACTTCATCTACAGCGGCTATTACGGGCTGCTCGTCGGCATGCAGCCCGTGGTCTCGATCGCGGACGGCTCCCTGCGCTTCACGCCGGTCGCGGACGGCCACGGCGAGGTCAGCCTGCGGGTCGCGCTCGAGGAGGTGGTCCCCTTCCCCTACGTCGGGCTCCGCTCCCCGGAGTACGAGCTGCACCTCGTGATCCGTCCGGTCAACGATCCGCCGGTCCCCGGCCCCGACGTGCTGGACGTGGACGAGGGCGGCACGGTGGACCGGGTCACCATCGGCCCCAACTCCTTCGCCACCCAGTTGACCGCCAACGACGGGGACGGCGACGACCACTGGAGCGATCCGCTGCAGCCCCAGACCCTGACCGTGGCGCTGGCCGAGCCTCCCGCGCACGGTCTGCTGGAGCTTCTGGCCGACGGCAGCTTCCGCTACACCCACGACGGCGGCGAGTCCGAGAGCGATGGCTTCGTCTACCGGGTCTGCGACGACGGCGAGCCGGTGGCCTGCGCGCTCGGCGAGGTCGTGATCCAGGTGGCGCCGGTGAACGATCCGCCGGTCTTCGTGCCCCCGACCCCGGAGGCGGGCGCCCGGCTGAGCACCTTCGTCGGGGAGGAGCTGAGCTTCCCGGTCGTCGCGGCCGACCCCGACTCGCCGGCCTTGACCTTGTCCCTGGCGGGGGCGCCTGCGGGCGCGCAGCTCGACCCGGCGACGGGCGAGTTCGGCTGGACCCCCGAGGCGGGGCAGGCCGGCGAGGTCTCCCTGACCCTCCTCGTCAGCGACGGCGAGGTCGAGGCCCGGCGGGAGCTGGTGCTGGTGGTGAGCAGCCGCGACGGGGACGAGGACGGCTGGCCGGACGAGACGGACGTCTGCCCTGAGGTCTACGACCCCGAGCAGGCCGACCTGGACGAGGACGGGCGCGGAGACCTGTGCGACGACGACCGCGACGGGGACGAGGTGCCCAACGAGGTGGACAACTGTCCCTGGATCCGCAACCCCGGCCAGGCGGATCTCGACGAGGACGAGGTGGGGGACCTCTGCGACGACGATCAGGACGGGGACGGCCTGGACGACGACGCGGACAACTGCCCGCGGACTCCCAACGAGGACCAGGCCGACCAGGATGAGGACGGGATCGGGGACCTCTGCGAGGACGATCGGGACGGGGACGGGGTCCTCGACGAGGACGACAACTGCGTCACCGTGATCAACGAGGATCAGGCGGACCTCGACGAGGACGGGCAAGGCGACCTCTGCGACGACGATCAGGACGGCGACGAGGTGCCCGACGTCGACGACAACTGCCCCCTGGTCGCCAACCCGCAGCAGGAGGACGGGGACGAGGACGGGATCGGCGACCGCTGCGAGACCGACTGGGACGATGACGGCATCCTCGACGACGTGGACAACTGCCCCCTGGTCGCCAACGCGGACCAGGACGATCTCGACGAGGACGGCCAGGGCGACCTCTGCGATGCGGACCGGGACGGTGATGGCCGGGACGACGAGGTCGACAACTGTCCGGGGGTGGCCAACGCGGACCAGGCGGACGCGGACGACGACGGGATCGGGGACGCGTGCGACGACGCGGGCGAGGGTGAGGGCGAAGGCGAAGGCGAAGGCGAAGGCGAAGGCGAAGGGGAGGGCGAGGGCGAAGGGGAGGGCGAGGGCGAAGGCGAGGGCGAAGGAGAAGGCGAAGGGGAGGGCGAGGGCGAAGGGGAGGGCGAAGTCGAAGGGGAGGGCGAGGGGGACGGGGGGGTGGAGG
>JAVEVO010000205.1:0-10797 GCA_034005005.1 Myxococcota bacterium | reverse complement strand
CAAGCCGCACGATCCCGGCCAGCTGGGCGGGATGAGCCAGATCACCGTGGCGGGGAGCACCAGCGGCACCCCCGAGTACATGTCACCGGAGCAGGCGCGGGGTGTCGAGCTCGACGCGCGCAGCGACGTCTATGCCCTCGGCGTGCTGCTGTACCGCGTCGTCGCGGGTCGGCCGCCCTTCCTCGGACGCAACCCGGTGGCCGTGGCGAGCGCCCACGTCACCGAGCCGGTGAAGCGGCTGCGCGAGGTCTTCCCGGGCGTGCGGATCGGCCGTCGCCTCGAGGAGCTGATCTACCGGTGCCTGGAGAAGCAGCCCGAGCGTCGCCACGCCTCGGCCCGGGAGCTCCGCCACGAGCTCGAGAGCATCCTCCAGGAGCACGAGCAGGAGGGGGTGCCGACCCTGGCCGACAACCTGCGCACCGAGGACCTGCTGCGCGCCGGGTGGCTCGGCCCGGGGACCGGCCAGGGTGAGGTCCTCCCCTGGAGCGGCAAGCCCAGCAGCGCGGCCGGGGGTGAGCCGGCGGCCCCCGCGGTGTTCACGGGCGGCTCCCTGCGGGGGTCCTCGCCGGAGCCAGGGCGCCCGTCGCCACCGCCGGCCGCCCCCACGCCGCAACCAGTGAGGGGCGCCACCCCCTTCCCCCGGCCGACGCCCGCGCCCGCGCCACCAGACCGCACGGCGAGCGACGCGCGCGGGACGATCCCCTTCAGCCCCTCCGCGCCCGGACCCCTCACGGGGAGTCCGAGCCCCGTCGCGCCGGTCTCCGACTGGGACCTGGCCGAGCACGCACCCACCGAGCTGAATACGCCGCGGCTCGAGCTGCCGCGCCGCCGCAACCCCCTCCCCCTGGTGGCCACCGCCCTGCTGCTGCTGTTGCTGGGCGCCACCGCGGTCCTGCTCGTCGCCCGTCCCTGGCCGCCGCTGCACCTGCAGGTGGCCACCACGGCGGGCACCCCCGAGATCCAGCAGGCGGACGGCTCCTGGCAGCCCCTGGCCGCCGTCTCCGCCGAGCTGGGCTGGGGCCACACCCTGCGCACCGGCAAGGAAGCCACCGCCCAGGTCTCCGACGGCCGGGCCTGGACGGGCGACCTGGCGGGAGAATCCCGGCTGGCCCTGGGCTTTTTGGGGCGCCTGGCCTTGGAGCAGGGGCGCTTCGCGGTGCACGGCCTACCCGAGCAGGCCGCCCGGCTCCGGCTGGAGGTCGGCGAGGCCCGGGTACTGCTCGAGGGAGCCGGGCCCTTCGCGGTGGAGCGCACGGACGATGGCCTCGAGGTGGCCAACCAGGCCGGCAAGGCCGAGATCCAGCTCGACTCGGGCAAGATCCCCGTCGAGCCCGGCCGGCGAGTCCGCTACAAGCGGGGTGAGCAGCCCACCTACGCCCCGCTCGCCCCCTGAACGACGAGGAGCCGCGATGCGAGGTCTGCCGCGCCCGATCTGGCTATTCTTCTGTGGAGCAGCGCTTGCCGCCGTCGGCTGCGTCCCCGACGACACCCCCCTCGAGCTGACCCCCGGCCAGCGGGAGCGGGTGGCCGCGTCCCTGCTCACCACCCTCCCGACCCCTGCGATCCCGCAGCACGCCCTGTTCGGCGACGCGGTCGAGCTGCTCGGCCTCGAGCTCAGCCCCCGGGAGCTCGCCCCCGGCGAGCCCTTCACCCTCACCTGGTACTGGCGCTGCCGCAAGGAGCTGGACCGCGACTACCAGGTGTTCGTGCACCTCGACAGCGACACGGGCGGCTACCGGATGAACCTCGACCACCATCCCGTGCAGGGGATGCACCCGATCCAGCACTGGAAGAAGGGGCAGATCATCAAGGACGTCCAGCAGGAGCGGCTCGACGGCGCCTTCCCGGCGGGAGCGGCGACGCTCTGGGTCGGGGTCTTCCTCGACGACACCCGCCTGCCCGTGGCCGCGGGCGGGCCGACGACGGACGGTGCGTCCCGCGTCAAGGCGCTCGGCCTGTCCGTCCTCCGCAAGCCGAAGCCGGCGCGGGCCGGGGGCGAGAACCTCCCGCTGCTGGAGGCCCGCCGGGCCACGGGCCCGATCACCGTCGACGGCCGCCTCGACGAGCCGGCCTGGCAGCAGGCCGCCTTCAGCGGCGACTTCGTGCTGCCCGGCGGCGAGCCCGGCAAGCCCCCCCAGGCGACCCAGGCCGCGTTCCTCTGGAACGACGGCGAGCTGCTCGTCGGCTTCCGCTGCGAGGACGAGGACGTCTGGACCTCCCTGCGCAAGGACGACCTCGATCTGTGGACCGAGGAGGTCGTGGAGCTGTTCCTCGACCCCGACGGCGACGGCAAGAACTACGTGGAGATCCAGGTCAATCCGGCCAATGCGCTGTTCGACGCCTTCTTCCCGACCTACCGCTCGGACCTGCCGACGGCGAGGGCCTATGGCAGCCGCGCCCGGCACGCGGTGGCGATCGAGGGCACCCTGGACCGACGGGACGATCGCGACACCCGCTGGACCGTCGAGCTGGCCATCCCCTTCGACGCCCTGCCCGCGCTGCCCCACACTCCTCCCGTGCCCGGCGACGAGTGGCGGGTGAACCTCTTCCGCATGGACAAGCCCCAGGGCGGGCGGCAGCAGGCCAGCGCCTGGTCGCCGCCAATCGTCAAGGATTTCCACGCGTTGAATCGCTTCGGCCGGCTGCGCTTCACCGGGGAGCAGCCCGCGGCCCCCCAGGCCCCGGCCCCCGCGCCCGCCGCCCCGATGCCTGCGCCCGTCACGCCCTGAGGCTGACGTCACGCCTCCCGGCGAGGCCGCCTCCAGGGCCCCCACCGCGGCTCACAGTTGACTCGCTCTCCCGCAGCCACTAGATCCCTCAGGCCAGAGAAGGAGGTGCCCGATGGGTCTGTGCTCGACCGGATTGCTGATCCCCTTGCTGCTCGCCGCGACCCCTGTCGCCCCCCCGGAGGCCGCCGTGTCCAACCCGCTGCTCCAGCCCTGGCAGGGCCCCTACGGGGGCGTCCCTCCCTTCGACGCGATGCCCGTCCCCCTGATCCAGCCGGCCCTCGAGGAGGCCATGGCCGCGCAGCTCCGCGAGGTCGAGCGGATCGCCAGCGACCCGGCCGCGCCGACCTTCCAGAACACCCTCGCCGCGCTCGAGAACGCGGAGCGCCCCCTGCTGCGGGTGCTGGCCCTGTACGAGGTCTACGCCACCGCCCTGAGCACGCCGGAGTTCCAGCCCGTGGAGCTGGCGATGGCTCCGAAGCTGGCCGCGCACCAGGACAAGATCCTCCAGAACGAGAAGCTCTTCGCGCGCCTGGCCGCGCTCTACGACGCCCGGGAGAGATCGGGCCTGACCCCCGAGCAGCAGCGGCTCGCCTGGCTGTACTACACCAACTTCGTGCGGGCCGGCGCCAAGCTCCAGGGGCCCGCCAAGGTGCGCGTGGCGGCGATCAACGAGCGGCTGGCCAGCCTCTTCACCACCTTCGCCCAGAACCTGCTCGGCGAGGAGGAGGGGCTGCTCCTGCTCGACCCGCAGCAGGACGCCGGCGGACTCCCCGCCTCGTTCGTCGCGGCGACCTCGGCCGCCGCGGAGTCCCTCGGCCACAAGGGGAAGCTGGCGATCCTCAACACCCGCTCCAGCGTGGAGCCCTTCCTCACCTACTCCACCCGACGCGACCTGCGGGAGAAGGTCTGGCGAGCCTTCGTCAACCGGGGTGACAACGGCGACGCCCGGGACACCAAGGCCCTGATCACCGAGATCTTCCAGCTCCGGACCGAGCGGGCCAAGCTCCTCGGCTACCCCACCCACGCGGCCTGGCGCCTCGAGGACTCCATGGCCAAGACCCCCGAGCGCGCGATGGCGCTGCTGGACGCGGTCTGGCCCGCGGCCGTGGCCCGGGTCCAGGAGGAGGTCGCGGAGATGCAGGCCATCGCGAACGCGGAGCAGGCCGGCATCACCATCGAGCCCTGGGACTACCGCTACTACGCGGAGAAGGTGCGCAAGTCCAAGTACGACCTCGACGAGAACGAGGTGAAGCCCTACCTGCAGCTCGAGAAGCTGCGCGAGGCGATGTTCTGGGTCGCGGGGCAGCTCCTCGACTTCCACTTCTCCCCCGCGGCGCAGGTCCCCGTGTACCACCCCGACGTGCGCGTCTGGGAGGTCAAGAAGGGCGACGGCCGGCTCGTCGGCCTGTTCTACTTCGACCCTTACGCCCGCAAGGGCAAGCGCTCCGGCGCCTGGATGAACGCCTACCGCAACCAGGAGCGCTTCGCGGGCGAGTTCACCACCATCGTCTCCAACAACTCCAACTTCGTGCCCGGCAAGCCCGGCGAGCCGGTGCTCGTGAGCTGGAGCGACGCCGAGACCCTCTTCCACGAGTTCGGCCACGCCCTGCACGGCCTGAGCTCCAACGTCAGCTATCCCTCCCTGTCCGGCACCGCGGTCGCCCGGGACTACGTCGAGTTCCCCTCCCAGATCCTCGAGCGCTGGCTGGCCACCCCCGAGGTGCTCAACAAGTTCGCGGTGCACGTCGAGACCGGCAAGCCCATCCCCCAGGAGCTCGTCGCGAAGATCGAGCGCGCCAGCACCTTCCGGCAGGGCTTCGACACCGTGGAGTACCTGGCCGCGGCGATCATCGACATGCGCGGCCACCTGATCACCGACCGCCTCATCGAGCCCGCGGCCTTCGAGGGAGAGGTCCTGGGCGCCATCGGGATGCCGAAGCAGATCGTGCTGCGCCACCGGCTGCCCCAGTTCCTGCAC
This sequence comes from Myxococcota bacterium, assembly GCA_034005005.1. Classification (GTDB taxonomy): domain Bacteria; phylum Myxococcota_A; class JAVEVO01; order JAVEVO01; family JAVEVO01; genus JAVEVO01. The sequence goes on along the minus strand of JAVEVO010000205.1, from coordinate 6,090 downwards.
CTGTTCTCCAGCGACGGCTACTCTGCGGCCTACTACAGCTACCTCTGGGCCGACACCCTCTCCGCGGACGCGTACGAGGCCTTCACCGAGGCGAAGGGACCGTACGACCCCGAGGTGGCCAAGCGGCTGCGCGTGGTCCTCTCCCTCGGCAACACGATCGATCCCGCCGAGGCCTACCGCCAGTTCCGTGGCCGCGACCCCGGCATCGGCGCCCTGATGCGGACCCGGGGCTTCCCCGTGCCGCCGACCGCCTCCCAGCCAGCCGCCAAGCCCTAGTACAGCGGGGCGGAACTGTCGGTCCATACCCGTGGTAACGGACCTCTCCTGACCGGCATTTGCTGGTTTTACGGGAAGATATCTCTCGCAGAGCCGCAGAGCCGCAGAGGCGCGGCACGGGCCTCCTACCCGTCGTCAGGCAGGCCATGCACGACGCGTATGATGCCGTCGACGATCCGGGCAGCACCGAAGTTGAGCAACAAACCGAGTCTCTTGTTGGCCAGCCGGACGTAGGTGAGAGTCTGCTTCTTGTGGACGGGAGCCAGATTCTCCACCGATTTCAGCTCGACGAGCACAAGACCGTCGACCAGCAGGTCGGCCTTGAAGCCCGCTTCGAACACCATGTTCTCGTAGCAGATCGCGATAGGTACTTGGCGCTCTACCTGATGTCCGCGCCGGGCCAGCTCGTACGCCAGCACGGTTTCGTAGACCGATTCCAGGAGCCCCGGGCCCAGCGCCTTGTGGACGTAGAGGGCCGCGTCGACAATGTCTCCAGAGATCTCGTTTTCTTTCGGTCCGTTACTCATCTTTTTCCTCTGCGGCTCTGCGGCTCTGCGAGAGCTATCTTCGCCTTCGTCCCGGGTCGGCTGATGTCCTGGGCTCCCATGCTCATGCTTGCAGGACCCTGCCGGTGTACGTCCACCGGAAAGGGCGCGCAGGGAGCAGCGAGAACACGAAGAGGAATTTTAAGCAGTATCAGGGAATGATAGGCAATGGAGTCAGATACGAGAGCCGGTGGGGAGTGGCAGGAGACGCCACCAGCGTGGCCTCGGGTCGAGCGCTACTCCTCGTCCTCCCGCGCCTCGCCCTCCTCGCCCCCCTCGTCGTTGACCGAGGGGAAGCGACGGATGTCGGCCCGGGCGATGCGCCAGGCCTTCTGCACGATCCAGGAGAGGGAGCGGTCCTGGCGTGCGGCCTCGGCCTTGATCTCGTTGAGCATCTCTTCGGGGAAGTAGAGCGACTGCTTGCGCTTGTCCGATGTGCCGGCCATGGACCCCTCCACGGGTGGTATCGATCGTCGACGACGCGCTGCTCCGGCCGAAGCCGGACAGGGACACATGTAGGGCAGTGTAGACGAGCCGGCCGGGATGTCAACGAAACGACGGCCGGCAGCCGGTCAGAAGATCCAGAGCGCGGTGATCGTGCGGGTCGCGTCGTTGGTGAGCTGCAGCCGCAGACCCTTGAACGTCTGCCCCGGATAGGCCCGCCGCAGCTCGGGCAGGGCGGTGGAGAAGATGTACAGCTCGAGGTCCTGGGCCCGGTTGGCGTAGGGAGCCGAGGCGATGAGGTACTTGCCGCTCGGCGACAGGGCGAGCTGCTCCATGGGGAGGTGCTCGGGGAAATCCTTGTCGGGGTTGTCCGTGAGGTTGACCAGCTCGCCGAGGGTGCCGTCGGCGTGGACCTCGATCCGCAGGACGTCGGTCTCGTTCTGGGTCTGGATGACCGGCGTGCCGCAGCTCGGCGGCGACATGCCGAGGACGTAGAGGGTCCGCCCATCGGGGGCCCAGAGGGGATCCTGGAAGCTGTAGTTGTACTCGTTCGGGCCACGCATCGACTGGCAGCGGGTCGGGCCGGCCGGGCCGAGCTCGAGGTACTCGACCAGCCCGGGGTTGGCCGGATCGAGGGAGACGATGCTCAGCCGGAACTCCTCGGGCTGCTGGACCGCGGGCCGGGCCTCCGTGAGCAGGGCGAAGAGCTTGCCGTCGGGGGAGATCGCCGAGCGCTCGTTGCCCGAGTAGTCGGAGCCCGTGGTCGTCCCTTGGACCTGGAAGGTGTGGATCAGCTCCGGCGCCGGCTCGCCCACGGCCGCGACCCGACGGAGCCGCAGGGAGGCGAGCCCGACCTTCTCCTGGAGGAGGATGGTGACGCCGTCGGGCGCGGCGCGCAGGCTGCCGCCGTCGGCCATGACCGTCAGGGAGTGCTCCTCGTCGCCGGCGAGGTCGCGGCTGAGCACCTCGGTGCCGTCGGCCGTGACCTTGCCGTAGACGATCCGGTCGCCGGCGAAGACGAAATCGTCGAGGGTCTCGCTCCCGCGGAAGCGCCGCACATCCACCTTGCGGGCCTGGTTGACCACCCACCCGGCGTCCATGGGCGCCGCGAAGAGGATGACCCCTCGCTGGGGCTCGGCCGGATCCGGCTCGGTCCAGCCGATCCAGGCGTGGTCCGGGGAGAGCCGACAGTTCGTGCAGCTCACCGCACCCTCGGTGAGGTTCACGATCTCGGAGCTCTCGAGGGTGACCGGCCGCTCCAGCGCGTCCGTGTCCGCCTTGAGCTGGGCCAGGCGGAGACCGTCGAGCTTCTCGACCGCGAAGAGGTCCGCCTCGTAGATCCCCTCACCGTTGGCCTCCCGCTGCTCCCCGACGAAGACGACGGTCAGCTCGTCCTCGGGGAAGACCTCGGGGTTGCCGAGGTCGGGCTCCCCCCCGTCCACACCGCCGTCTCCTCCCCCGCCCTCCCCTTCTCCCTCGCTGCCTTCGCCCTCCCCCTCACCCCCGCCGTCACCGTTGCAGCCGACGAGGGGGAACACGATCAGGGACAGGCCGAGCAGCGCAGACACGGGCCAGCGGGGCAGTCTCATGAGCACCTCCAGGAGCGAAGCCACCCGCCCTTCATAGGAGAACCACGGGGGAGGGTCAAGCCGCCTGCCGCGACCCCGGCCGACGCCCGGAGGCCAGAGGCCCCCGGGCGGCCGAGGCCCGGGGCTGGAATACTCCCGCGGGCTCCCCCGTTGAAGCGCCTGGTCCGCTGTGGTAGGGAGGCGGTCCCTGTCGGTTCGCCAGGTGGAGGCAAGCAGGAATGAGCGAGAGCAAGCCCCGCATCGATCACGCCCAGGTGCGCATCCTCAATGACCTGGTGCGCCAGGAGAGCAGCTTCGTGGACAACCTCACCAGCGAGGTGAGCAAGGTGATCGTCGGCCAGAAGGGGATGGTCGAGCGCGTGCTCATCGGGCTGCTGACGGACGGCCACGTGCTGCTCGAGGGCGTGCCCGGGCTGGCCAAGACGCTCACCGTACGGACCCTGGCGAGCGCGATGCAGCTCTCCTTCTCCCGCATCCAGTTCACGCCCGACCTGCTGCCCGCGGACCTCATCGGCACCCTCGTCTACCGCCAGCAGTCCGGCGAGTTCACCGTGAAGAAGGGGCCGGTCTTCGCCAACATCGTCCTCGCCGACGAGATCAACCGGGCGCCGGCCAAGGTGCAGAGCGCCCTGCTCGAGGCGATGCAAGAGCGGCAGGTGACCATCGGCGACGGCTCACACCCGCTGCCCGCGCCCTTCCTGGTGCTGGCCACCCAGAACCCCATCGAACAGGAGGGCACCTACCCCCTCCCCGAGGCCCAGGTGGACCGCTTCATGCTCAAGGTGAAGGTCGGCTATCCGACCCGGGCCGAGGAGCGGGAGATCCTCGACCGGGCCATCGGTGGACCGGAGCCCCGGGCCGCCCAGGTGATCACCGGCGAGGACCTGCAGCGCGTGAAGGACATCGTCGGCCAGATCTACATGGACGACGAGATCAAGGAGTACATCCTGCGGATCGTCTTCGCCACCCGGGAGCCCGAGAGCTTCGGGCTGAAGGAGCTGCGGCCGCTGATCCAGTGGGGCGCCTCGCCCCGGGCGAGCATCTTCCTCGCCAAGGCCGCCCGCTGCCACGCCTTCTTGCGCCGACGCGGCTTCGTCGCGCCCGAGGACGTCAAGGCCGTGGGCCCGGACGTGCTGCGCCATCGCCTCTCCCTGACCTACGAGGCCGAGGCCGAGGAGGTCACCGCGGAGGAGGTCATCCAGCGGCTCTTCGACCAGATCGACGTCCAGTCGGCCGTCGCCGAGAGGTAGCCCGCCGTGATCGATCGCGAGCTGCTCAAGGAGGTCCGCCGCATCGAGATCGCCACCAAGCGCATGGTCAACCAGGCCATGGCGGGGAGCTACCTCTCGGTGTTCAAGGGCCAGGGCATGCACTTCGAGGAGGTCCGCCAGTATCAGCCGGGGGACGACGTCCGCACCATCGACTGGAACGTCTCGGCCCGGATGCAGGACCTCTACGTCAAGCGCTTCGTCGAGGAGCGTGAGCTGACGGTGATGCTGCTCGTCGACACCTCCGGGTCCATGAGCTTCGGCACCCGGGGGCGGGAGAAGCGGGCCCTCGCGGCCCGCCTGGCCGCGCTCTTCGCCTTCTCCGCGATCAAGAACAACGACCAGGTGGGGCTGATCCTCTTCTCCGAGGAGGTGGAGCGCTTCGTGCCCCCGAAGAAGGGGCGCACCCACGTCCTGCGCCTGGTGCGCGAGATCCTCGAGCACGAGAGCCCTGCCCGCCGGACGAACATCGGCCGCGCGCTCGAGTACCTCTCCCGGGTCACCACGCGGAGCTCGGTGGCGATGCTGCTGTCGGACTTCCTCGAGCCGATCGCCAGCTACGAGCGCGAGCTGCGCATCGCCAACCGGCGCCACGACCTCGTCCCCGTCGTCCTCGAGGACCCCACGGAGCGGGAGCTGCCCGCGGTCGGCCTCGCCGCGTTCGAGGACCCGGAGACGGGCGAGCTGGTCTGGGTGGACACCTCCAGCCGGGCCGTCCAGGCCGAGTACCGGGACCTGGCGGCGCAGGAGGCCCTGCAGCGGGACCAGCTCTTCCGGCGCCACCGCATCGATTTCGTGCCCCTGACCACCCACCTCGCCTACGCGCAGCCGCTCGTCAGCCTGCTGCGCAAGCGGGCACGGAGGGCCTACCATTGAGCCGGCCGCCCGCCCCGCGCCCAGGTGCCGTTCCCTGGCGGCCCGGCTGGCCCCTGGCGCTCCTGCTCACCCTCGGGCCCGCTCTGGCCGCCGCCCAGCCCGTGCCGGCGCCCCCGATGGCGGCCCTACCTACCACGAGCACGAGCACGAGCACGCCCACGTCCAGCTCCTCACCCGGCCTCGCCGCGCAAGAGCCCGCGCCGCCCCCCCCCTTCGAGGTCACCCTCGAGCCGCGGGAGCTGAAGATCGGCCAGCAGGCGGTCCTCCGGATCGCGTTCCGCCACTCCGGCGAGCTCACCCTGCGTCTCCCCGAGGGCGCGAGCTTCGGCAAGCTCGAGCTCATCGACAAGCAGCACGACTTCGAGCGGGACGGGGAGGGACGGCTGCTGGGGGAGGTCTTCCGCTTCACCCTCGCGGGGTTCGAGGCGGGCGAGGTGGAGCTCCCCGGGCTGCCGTTCTTCTACGTCGACGCCCAGGGCCGGGAGGACCGACTGGAGGTACCCGGTACCAAAGTACGGATCCGCAGCCTGCTCGAGAACGACCCCGACCAGGAGCTCGCCGCGGCGCGTCCGCCCCTGCCCGTGGTGGTCGAGGATCTGACCCTGCTGTACCTGGCCGGGGTGCTCGGCGCCCTGCTCCTCGGCCTCCTCATCGGCCTGCTCGTCTACCGCGCCTGGCGGCGGCGCCCCCAGGTCGCGCCCGTGGTCCCCCTGCCCCCGCCCGAACGGGTGGCCCGGGAGCGCCTGGCCGCGCTCGAGCGCTCCGACCTGCTCGCCCGGGGGCTGTTCAAGGAGTTCTACCTCGAGCTCTCCGGCATCCTGCGGGAGTACCTCGAGCGCCGCTTCGGCATCGACGCCACCGCCCAGACCAGCTCGGAGCTGGTCGAGGCGCTGTACGACCGCCGGGGGCGGCCGCACCAGCCGCCCCTCGATCCGCCGGCCGGCCTCTCCCGTGGCGAGCTGGTGCGGGCGTGGGCCACGCTGCAGCGGCTGCGTCGGGAAGAGCTCGAGAGCTTCTTCGACGAGGCCGATCTGGTGCAGTTCGCCCTGTACCAGCCGAGCGCGCAGGAGCTGGTCGGGATCTTCGCCGCGG
>JAVEVO010000204.1:0-10858 GCA_034005005.1 Myxococcota bacterium | reverse complement strand
TTTCCCTACCCGACGCTCTTCCGTTCTGGGATGGGGAGGGCGTAGGCGAGGGCGAGGGGCTGGTGGGGGCTCCGGCGGCCCTGGACTTCGGTGTCGTCGCGCTCGAGGATCGCGCCGACACCCAGCTCGCGCTGTTCCACAACCGGGGACCGGCCGCGCTGGTCCTCGCCGGGGTCGGGCTGGTTGGTCCCCACCCCGGGGATTTCCTCCTCGTCTCGCCCCGGGCCGATGAGCCTCGCGAGTGCCAGGCCGGGGTCACGCTCCTCTCGGGGGAGGTCTGCGGGATCGGTGTGCGGTTCGCGCCCGCGCTCGCCGGGCTGCGCCAGGCCACCTTGCAAGTCACCCTCGCCGCCGCCTTGTCGCCCGGGGTCGTGGCGCTGGGTGGCAGCGGCTACGCCTCGGCCCGGGGCGACCTCGCGGCGGGCTTCCCCCGGGTCCGGGACGGCGACGCGGGTGGCCGCTCCCACGACCTCGGGCAGGGGCTGCTGAGCGCCGCGGACGGTCACCTCTGGGTCACCGGCTATTCGACCGACGCCAGCGGCCGCTGGGCTCCCTACCTCTGGAAGCTCGACGCCCACGGGGTGCCGGTCGCGGGCTTTCCGCGCCTGCTCGAGGCGCCGGCCGCGGCGGGGGTGGGCAACGGGTATGGCCAGGCCCTGGCCCAGGACGCCGGGGGGGACGTCTGGGCCATCGGCACCCGCTTCGACGGGCTGGGCAGCTTTGAGCTCCTGCTCAGCCGGCTCGACGCCCAGGGGCAGCCGCGCGTCGGCTTCCCCCGGCTCTTCGGCAGCGAGGCCGCGGGGCGTCGACAGAGCTACGGGGAGGACCTGGCCCTCGATCCGGACGGCCTCCCGTGGGTTGCGGGGCGCGCCAGCAACGGCCACTACGTCGACCTGGGGCTCTGGCAGTTCACCGCGGCGGGCAGCCTCCAGCCGGGCTTCCCGCTCTTCGACTATGGCCTCGAGCCCATCAGCCAGGGCGCCGCCTACGGGATGGCGATCAGCGCGGACGGGTTCTTGTGGGTCGTCGGGCACGTCGTGGTCGCGGGCAACCGGGACTTCGCGCTCTGGAAGTACTCCACCGCCGGGGTGTTGCAGCGAGGGTTCCCCAAGGTCCGTGCGGGCGATGCGGGTGGCGTCGGCGACGACTCGGGGCTGGGCGTCGCGCTCTCGCCGGACGGGCGGATCTGGGCCACGGGCTACTCGGTCAACGCCCGTGGCGACAAGGACTTCGTGCTCTGGTGCTTCGATTCGGATGGCACTTTGGACCCAGGATTCCCGGTGATCCGGGACGCCGATGCCGGCGGTCCCGGGCACGACGAGGGTCGCGCCCTCGCGGTCGACCCGGGCGGGACCGTCTGGGTCACGGGCAGCTCGACCCGGCCGGCCGGCGACGCGGACTTCGCCTTGTGGCGCTTCCGTCGGGACGGCAGCCCCGCGCCCGGCTTTCCCCTCCTCCGTCACGGGGACGCGGGGGGCGCCGGTCATGACGAAGGCCGTGACCTGGGCCTGGGCCCCGGGGGAGCCGTCTGGGTCGTCGGCAGCTCGGGCAACGACCGGCCCGACAACGATCTGGTCATCTGGAAATTCGAATGATCTCGATGAGATACCTTGCTGGAGTCCGACGTGGGTGAACCGGCCTCGACCCTCCTGTTCTTCGGTGTGCTGCTGCTGGACTACGCGGTCTGGTTCCACCTGTGGCCCTGGCTCGGCGCGCGGCAGGCCCGCCGGCGACACCCCGAGCTGCCCGTGGACGAGGAGCGGCTGGCCTCCGTGGCCTTGCGCGGCTTCGTGATCACCCTGGCGGCGCTCGGCGGGCTGGTGGTGATGCTGTGGCTGGTGGGCGCCGGGCGCGGGTGAGGCGCCCGCGGGTCAGCTCGCCGGCTCGTCCGTGGCCGGCGCGGTGAGCTGCTCCTGCAGCTCGGCCAGCTCGGCCTGGCGCGCGGCGAGCTGCTCCTGCAGCTTCTCGAGCTCGGCCTGGCGCGCGGCGAGCTGCTTGTCCCGCTCCTTGAGCAGCTTCCGGCTCTCCGTGAGCTGCGTGTTGAGGGAGCCGAGCTGGGCCTGGGCCTTGCTCAGGTCGGCGGTTCGCTTCTTCGCCTCGCCCTCGAGCCGGGTGACCTGCTCGCGCAGGCCCGTCCCCTCGGTCTGGGCCTGGGTCGCGCGGGCCTCGGCCTGGAGGAGCTGGTCCTGGGTCTCCTGGGCGGCGGCCTGGGCCTGGGTCGCGCGGGCCTCGGCCTGGAGGAGCCGGTCCTGCGTCTCCGCGAGGGTGGCCTCGAGCTGCTGCCGGAGGCTGGTCGCCTGCGCGAGCTCGGCCTGCCGCGCCTGCTGGGCGTCCTCCAGGACGGCGAGGGCGGCCTGGAGCCGCTCGATCTCCGCTTGCTTCGCCGCGAGCTCGGCCTGGGCCTCGTCGAAGCCGCTCGTGAGGTTGTGGAGGGCGGTCCGGGCCTCCGCGAGCTCCGCCTGTCGGGACACCAGGGAGGTCGCGAGGTCCTCGCGCTCGGCCTGGGTGCGTGCCAGCTCCGCCTGGGCCGCCTGCGCCGCGTCCGCCTGCGCCGTGCGGGCCGCCTGTGCGGCGGCCTGGGCCGCGGCGAGGTCCTGTCGGAGGTGGTCGAGCTGGCGACGCAGCTCGTGCTTGGCCGCCTCCTGCTCCCGGCGCTCGGCGGTCAGGCGTTCGACCTCGCCGCGGGCCTCGTTCAGCTCGCGCGCGGCCGCCGACTCCCGCTCCAGCAGGGGGCTCACCAGGCGCCCGAGTCGGCTGCCGCCGAGGGTCTCGCTCAGATCCCGGCGGATGCTGCTGTTCGGGTCCGCGAGCGGCGCCAGCAGGCTCCGCACCCGCGCCGCGATCTCTTCTGCTCGGCCCATGCTCTCCCTCCTGCGGCTGACCTCTGGACCCCCTCCCCGGGTGGCCTCAGCGTGGGCCCCATCATGGCCGATCTCGTCGTCGGAGGCCAGCCCCCTCTGGCCGGTGGCCTGGTCCGGCCGCTTGACCGGGCCGGCGCGCGGGAGGATGATGCTCCGGGCCCGGGGCTGCCCGGCGCCCAGCACTGCGTGAGGAGGCCGACGTGAGCGAGGAGACGAGCGGGACCAAGGTGCAGCAGGAGCTCGAGCGCTGGACCAGCACGACCCGGGCCCGGGCGGTGGAGGAGGTCGCCGAGCGGATGGGCGGCCGGTTCCCCCTGGCCGGGGCGGAGACCGTCCAGCCGCTGTACGTTCCCCGCGTCGAGGAGGAGGGCTACCTCACGCAGCTCGGCTTCCCCGGCGAGTACCCCTTCACGCGCGGGGTCCAGCCGACCATGTACCGCGGGCGGCACTGGACCATGCGGCAGTATGCCGGGTTCGGCGACGCGACGGAGACCAACCGCCGCTATCGCTTCCTGATGCAGAAGGGGACCAAGGCCCTGTCCGTCGCCTTCGACCTGCCGACGCAGATGGGCTACGACAGCGATCACCCCCTCGCGCTCGGCGAGGTGGGCAAGGTCGGGGTCGCGATCGACACCGTCGAGGACCTGAAGGTCCTCTTCGCGGGGATCCCCCTCGATCAGGTCTCCACCTCCATGACGATCAACTCCACGGCCGGCATCCTGCTGGCCATGTACCTGGCCGTGGCCCAGGAGCAGGGTGTGCCCGCGGCGAAGCTGCGCGGCACCCTGCAGAACGACGTGCTCAAGGAGTACATGGCCCGGGGGACCTACATCTACCCGCCCCGGCCCGCCTTGCGGCTGATCACCGACGTGCTCGCCTTCTGCGCGGAGCAGGTGCCCGCGTTCAACCCCATCTCCATCTCGGGCTACCACATCCGGGAGGCCGGCTCCGACGCGATCCAGGAGGTCGCGTTCTGCCTGGCCGACGGCCTGGCCTATGTCGAGGCCGCGGTCCAGGCGGGCCTGAACGTCGACAAGTTCGGCCGCCGGCTCTCCTTCTTCTTCAACTCCCACAACAACTTCCTCGAGGAGATCGCCAAGTTCCGGGCCGCGCGTCGGCTCTGGGCTCGGCTGCTGCGCGAGCGGTTCGGCGCGGGCGACGAGGCCTGCAAGCTGCGCTTCCACACCCAGACCGCGGGCTGCACCCTCACCGCGCAGCAGCCCACCAACAACGTCGTCCGGGTCGCCTTGCAGGCCCTCGCCGCGGTCCTCGGCGGCACCCAGTCCCTGCACACCAACAGCCTCGACGAGGCCCTCGCCCTGCCGGCCGAGGAGTCGGTGAAGCTCGCCCTGCGCACGCAGCAGGTCATCGCCCACGAGAGCGGGGTCGCGGACTTCGTCGACCCCCTCGCGGGCTCGTATGCGGTCGAGGCGCTCACCGATGGCATCGAACGGGGCGCGCGGGCCTACATCGAGCGCATCGACGCGCTCGGGGGCATGGTCGCAGCCATCGAGCAGGGGTTCCCCCAGCGGGAGATCGAGAGCAGCGCGTACCGCTACCAGCTCGAGGTCGAGCGCCAGGAGCGGATCGTCGTCGGTGTCAACCAGTACCAGGAGGCCCCCGGGGCGCGGCCGGGCAACCTGCTGCGCCTCGATCCGGCCATCGAGAGCCGTCAGACCGCCGGGCTGGCCGCGGTCAAGGCCTCCCGGGACGCCGGGCGGGTCGCCGCGGCCCTCGCCACCTTGCAGGAGGTGGCACGCGGCACCGGCAACCTGATGCCGCCAATCCTCGAGGCGGTCACGCTCCGGGCGAGCGTCGGCGAGATCAGCGACGCCTTGCGCGAGGTGTTCGGCGTCTACCGCCCCGCCCGCTGAGCGCCGGCCCCTGGCGGGTCGTGCCCTTTGGGCCCGCGACGGCCAGCCGCCGGGCCTCGTCCCGGTCCTTCCCGTGGCGTCGGGCGCGCGGCCGGCGCTTGCTCCAGCTCACCGGCGGTGCTATCTGGCGGGCCGGGCCGCAGGCCCCTCCCGGCCAGGGGGCCGGGGATGGGAGTGCACGAGGTGACCGAGTCGGGGCGCCCGCGACGGCCTCTCCGGGAGGCCTGGCAAGAGGAGCTGGCCACGGCCTACCGGGACCCCCGGGCCGCCTGGGCCGCCTTGCGCCCCGGGCAGCCCGTCCCCGCGAGGCTGGACGAGGTCGCCCGTAGCCTGCCGGTGCGGATCCCCCGAAGCTATGCGCGCCTCATCGACCCCCACGACCCGGCCGATCCCCTCGCCCGCATGGTCCTGCCCGATCCGGCCGAGTTGGTCCCGAGCCCGCACCTGGTCTCCGACCCCCTCGGGGAGGAGCCGCACACCGTCTCTCCCCGGCTGGTGCACCGCTACCGTGACCGGGCCCTGCTCCTGGTCACCCTGCGCTGCGCCTCGTACTGCCGGCACTGCACCCGGCGCCGGGCCGTGGGACGGGGGGGGCTGATCTCCCGGGAGGAGCTGGCCGCGGCCGTGCGCTACCTGCGGGAGCACCCCGAGATCCGCGACCTGCTCGTCTCGGGGGGGGACCCGTTGTTGCTCCCCGACCGTCCCCTCGGCCGGTTGCTCGAGACGGTGCGCCAGGTGCAGAGCCTCGACCTGGTGCGGATCGGCAGCCGCATCCCCGCGGTGCTCCCCGCCCGGGTCACCCCGGCGCTGGTGCGGATCCTCGCCGGGGTCGCACCCCTGTTCCTCAACACCCACTTCAATCATCCCCGGGAGCTGACCGCCGAGGCGGTGGCCGCGTGCGGCCGCCTGGTGGACGCGGGGATCCCCCTGGCCAACCAGACGGTCTTGCTGGCGGGCGTCAACGACTCCCTGGACACCCTGGAGGCCCTCTGCCGGGGGCTGCTGAAGGCCCGGGTGCGCCCCTATTACCTACTGCAGAGCGATCTGGTGCAGGGGGTGGAGCACCTGCGGACCCCCCTGGCGCGCGGGATCGAGCTGATCCGGGGGCTGCAGACCCGTGTGTCGGGCATGGCCTTGCCCGTCTTCGTCGTCGATGGCCCCTTCGGGACGGGCAAGATCCCGATCTTCCCCGACAACGTCGTGGCGCGGGAGGCCGGCTGCACCCTGCTGCGCAGCCCGGACGGCGGGATCGTCTCCTACCCCGACCCGCTCCCGCCCCCCGACCCGCTCCCGCCCGCCGGCGCGCCCCCGCCCCCGCCCCCCGGCCCGAAGCCGGGGGAAGCCAGGTAGCCTCGTCCTGGCCACCAGGCCCGGCGACCGGGCGAGCTCCGGCCGGAAGTGGTCGAGGCTTCCCGAGGCCGCAGGCGGGCTCGTGCTGCGACCTCGGGCGCCGTCGGTCAGCGCGGCTGCTTCAGGGAGCGGAGGCTGAAGAGGTCGTCCGGCAGCGAGTCCGCGAAGCGGATGCTCTGGATCCGGACCTCGGTGTAGCGGCCGGCCACCTGGTGGTTCTCCATGCGCCAGCGGAAGGGGTAGCGGCGGCCATCGTCGAGGAGCCGGAAGTCCTCGAAGAGCAGCACCCGCACGAGCTCGTCCCGCTCATCGTAGAACTCCTCGCGCAGCGGGCGGAGGTCGTCCTGGGCCACCTCGAGCACCAGGCGCTCCCAGACCACCGGGCTGCTGGGTTTTGGTACCAAAGGTACACGCCAGGTGGTCACGCCGGCGCGGCTCCCCGCGATCGGCGGGCCCGCGTCGTAGTCCCGGGCGATGCTGGAGGCGCGGGAGATGTCGTCATTGGTGAATTCGCTCCCCATCCAGGGATCCAGCAGCAGGGAGGTCGGGATCCGCTGCACCTGGTCGATCCGGGGGTCGTAGGTATGGAGGTCCTGCCCCAGCTTGAGCGCGCCCGACCCTCGCTCCGCGGCGGGCTCCAGGATCGTCGCCAGGAACCGGTCCGGGTAGCGCTCCCAGAACGCGACGCGCAGGGTGCGCTCCCAGCGCTGGATGAACAGCTCCAGCTCGCCGATCGAGGCCTGGCCGCGCAGCAGTCGCTCTTGCTCGAGGACGATCCGCTGGGCGAGCGGCAAGTCTGGCGCGGGTGAGCCGGGCGGGGGCGTCGGGGGGGAGGTGGCCGGGGCGGCTGCCGGGGCCAAGGGGGCCGAGGGTGCCGAGGGGGCCGGGATGGCCGGGGCGGCTGCCGGGGCCGGTCCCTGGGCTCCGAGGGGCGAAGCTCCCAGCGTCAGGACGAGGAGCGTGGCGGGGAGCTGGCCCGCGATGCGGGAGGCCAGGTGCGGCCGGGGGGGCGTCATGGCAGGCTCCGGGCTCGGGTTCGGGCCGCGCGGCCGGGGCGGTCGGCCGCGAGGGTACGAGACTGGCTGCTCGGGATCAAGTGGTCCCCCACCGAGCCGCGCGCGCCGGCGACCGACCGGCCAGCGGTCTGGCTGCGCGGCGAAGTCAGCCATCAGCGGCTCAGGGCCAGGGAGAGGATCGCGGCCGGTCCCACCGGCAAGAAGCCGGTGCCGCCGTTCGCGACGTCCCAGGCCGCGTGGTAGCGCCCCTCCAGGCGCAGCACGAGCCGCTGCTCGGCACCCAGGGGCGGCGCGAGCGAGAGGCCCGCGGCGACGAAGCCGCCGAAGGTGGATGGCCAGTCCAGGTCCGCGGGGTCGATGCCGGAGCCGGTGTCCTCGTCCTCGGGGTCCCGGGGCTCGCCCGGGGGGATCGCGGACAGCAGCCCGACGAAGCCGATGAAGAGGGCCTCTCCCACCCACAGGGTCGGAGTGGCGATGGAGACGCCCGCCCCGGCATCGAGGCGCAGCCAGCCGTGGAAGAGATCCTGCTCGAGACGGCCGAGGATGGCCAGGTCGCCCACGGTGCGGCCCGCGACCTGTCCTAGCTGGAGCTGCGAGCCGGTACACCAGGGCCGGCCGGGCGCGCGCGCGCAGCTCTGCAAGGAGACCAGCCAGCCGTCGGCCACGAGGTCGCCGGAGACGGCGAGCCGGGGCTCGACGAAGAACGTCCCCCCGCCGAACTCCAGGTTCGGGGGCACGATCTGGGTGGGGGCCACGGTGGCGACCGCGGCCTCGCCGAACGGGGGGGACGCGTGCTCCACTGCGCCGGGCCACGTCGACTCCCCGGCCGCGTCCGGGGACGCCAGCGGCGCGTCGTCGTGCTCCGGCTGCGCCGCGGCTGGTGATGCAGGATCGTCCGTGACGACCGTGACCCCCGTGTCGGGCAAGCCCGGCTCGGCCCGGGCCGGCGCGCCCGTCAGCAGCTCCAGGCCCGACAGGAGCACCGAGCCGAGTACCCACCGCACTGCAACACCCTGGCCGTGTCCCACGATCCACCTCCGGCGACGTCCTGGCCGCTGCTGAACCCCCAGGAAAGCATGGGGCATGCCAGGAGCGGATCTCGCCATCTTTTTGAGCAAGATCAATGTGTTGCGTGACACCGGCGCGTTCGTCCGGAGCCGATCGGAGGGTGGCCGCCGCGACGAGCTGGAGGGAGAGGGCTCCAGATCGGAGTGTGCCGCCTCCGCCAGTGGACCGCGGGGCCGGCGCCGGCAGGCTCGGCTCGCGACCCTGCAGCGGAGCGGGTTTGCTCTCCGCCGGAGTGGAGCCTGTCATTGGTATGTCGTTTGCTATACGATTCCGGCCTGCTGGCCGGCCGGCACCAGCCGCGGTTCGCTCCCGTGGAGGCCCCCGTGAACTCGAGCTCGCCCCCTCGTCCCGCCTCTCGTCGGACTCCCTGTCCCCCGGCACGCGGCTTGCTGCCCGGGCCCGCCTCCGGCCTGCTCTCGCTGCTGGCCCTGCTGCTCGTCTCCCCGTCCGCGCCGGCCGCCCCGCCGCGGGGGACCGGCGCCGGAGGTGTCCCGCCCGCCGCCAGCGGCGCGCTCCTCCCCGGCCCGACGATCCGCCACGTCCTCGGACAGCGCACCCCGGCGGTCATCGAGGCCCCACGCCCCGGCGAGACCCTGCTCCCCGAGGCGGAGGCCCGCGCGTTCCTCGGCGGCTGGCGGAGCCTGCTGGAGATCGCCGATCCGGCCGCGGAGCTGACCGTGACCGCGGTGGTCCGCCTGCCGCGCGGCGACGCCATCGTCCGGGGCGAGCGTCGCCTGGCCGGGCTGCCCGTGGACCGCCGCACCTTCGCGGTGCTGCTGACTCCCGGCTGGCCCACGGCCCTTTTTTTGGGCAACCTCGATCCGCCGCCCCCGCTGGTCACCACGCCGGTGAAGGTGGCCGACGCGGCCGAGGCCCGGCGGCAGGCGGTGTCCCTGCTGGGCCAGCCCACCCTCCGGGGGCCCGGCAAGGTGGTCCCGCTGGTGGTCCCCGGCCGCGAGAGCAGCCGCCGGGCCTGGTCCGTGCTGCTCCCGGTGCAGGGGCGCGACCGCCCGGCCGACGTGACGGTGCTCGTCGACGCCCACGAGGGGGGCCTCCTCGGGCTGCGGCCGGCGACCCGCTCCCTGCACGGGGCTCGGGTCTACGCCACCAACCCGGTGGTGAGCGAGCTGGTGGAGGTGGAGCTGCCCGACCTCGACCCCGGCACCCGCACGCTGCAAGGGCAGTGGGCCAAGGTGAAGAGCGGCAGCCTGGGGGGCTGGGGCAGCGTGCGCGGCCGGCACACCGCCACCGCGGACGAGTCCGGCGACTTCTACGCCGAGCCCGTGGAGGTCCCGGGGCTGCGGGACCCCTTCGCCGAGGTGATGGGCTACTGGCACGTCAACGTCGTCCACGACTTCTTCACCGGGCTCGGGCTGGGGCCGGACGTGCTCCCGCGGGTCTCCGTCTACGTCAACGTGGAGGGGCTGGCCAACGCCTACTACAACCCGGGAGACGAGACCATGGTGTTCGGCGACGAGGGCGTGGACTTCGTCTACGACGCGGACGTGCTCTACCACGAGTACACCCACGGGGTGATCGACCACACCGCCGGTCTCGAGCCCACGTTCGACCTCCTGGGCTTCGACGGCTTCCCGCTCGCGATCAACGAGGGGCTGGCGGACAGCATGTCCGTGGCGGTCACCGGCGACCCGCACCTCGGCGAGTACGTGGGGGGCGCCGACGGATCGGTCCGGGAGATGGAGGGAGACGCCCGCTGCCCGCGGGACCTGCGCGACGAGAGCCACGTCGACGGTCGGATCCTCGGCCAGACCCTCTGGGAGCTGCGGACCCTGCTCGGGGCCGAGAACCAGCCGGCCGCGCTCTGGGCCGTGATCAACCTGCTGGGGCCCAGCTCCGGCTTCGTCGAGGTGTCCGAGGCCCTCACCGCCTACGTCGCCCGCCACTTTCCGCCGGACACCCAGGACGCCGTGGCCGAGCTGCTGGAGCGCCGGGGGCTGCCCACCTGCGAGCGCATCCTCTCCCTCCGTCCGGGCGAGGTCCACGAGGCGCTCAGCATCTCGGGGAACGACCTCTTCAGCGGGCAGAGCACCATCGACCTCCCCGGCGGGCTGCAGTACGCCACCGAGGTCCCCTGCGGCGTGGCGAGCCTGACGGTGACCGTCGTGGCGGCGAACGTGGGCCGGGGCGAGCCGCGGCTGACCGTGCTGGCGCGCCGGGACCAGCCCGTGGGGTACTTCTACGACCCCTGGACCTACCAGCCCACCGCCGCGGCCGATGCCCGTGTGCGAGAGGGCGGCGTGCTGCACATCCCCGCTCCCGGCGCGGGCACCTGGTACTTCTCCGTGCTCAACACCGGCGACGCGAGCTTCGCCTACGGCTTGTATGCCACCCTGGAGGGTGTGGGGAGCCGCGCCGAGCACGAGTCTTGCCCTTGTGACGAGACGGGGCCGAAGCTGGCTCCCCCCGGCGTGCGCACGTGCAACCCCGATGGCACCTGGAGCGAGTGCCGCTGCGACGGGAGCGAGGGCGAGGGCGAGGGTGAGGGCGAGGGCGAGGGTGAGGGCGAAGGTGTCGAGGGCGAGGGCGAAGGGGAAGGGGAGGGCGAGGGCGAAGGGGAAGGGGAGGGCGAGGGCGAAGGGGAAGGGGAGGGCGAGGGCGAAGGGGAAGGGGAGGGCGAGGGCGACGGGGACGGCGAAGGAGAAGTGGAGGGCGACGGGACCGTAGAAGA
>JAVEVO010000039.1:0-49283 GCA_034005005.1 Myxococcota bacterium | reverse complement strand
TTCGAATAGTATCAAAGGGTTGCGCCGGAGCTGTCGCCCTGCTCGAGGGCGGCCTTAAGCGCCTCCGTGTGCAGGGAGGCGCGCAGGTCGTACCCCGCGGGGGTCTGGTGCAGCAGATCGGGGCGGGCGAGGGCGGGGGAGGATGCGGCCCAGCGGAGGATGCTGCCCGGGCCACCCATGGCCGCCTGCGTGTCCCAGAAGAGGCAGCCGTGCCGGGCCGCGAGCTCGCCCTGGACCTCCGTGATCAGCCGGAGGCGGGGGTTGGGCGCTGGCGGCTGACCGGCGCGGCGGAGCGGCCAGTCCGTGGGCCCGAGGAGCAGGCAGTCGGGCTCGTCCCCCGCGGCCCAGCGCAGCAGCAGCAGCACCTGGTGGAGCGCCTCCCGGTAGACCTCTAGCGGCTCGTCCTGGTCCGCCCCCTCGTTGGTGCCGTAGCCGAGCACCAGCAAGGCGGGGGCGCGGGCCCGGATCAGCTCCGCGAGCAGCCGGGGATCCCGGTGGAGCAAGGAGATGGCCCGGGCGCCGTTGACGCCGAGCGCGTCCCAGACCACGCCTGGCCCCCGCTCGGCCGTCACCCCGAGGAGCCGCACCGGTCCGGGGCCTCGCTGGCGGAGCTGCAGCGTGCGCACGCCCGGCTCGACCGGGACGACCTCCCGGCGCCAGCTCGTGGTCGTGACCGCGGGGCTCGGGGGCCGGTGGACGACCCCGTCGAGCCGCAGCTCGAGCCCGCCGCCCTCGGGCGTGGGCCAGGTCCACAGCTCCAGCCGGCGGAGCGGGGTGGGGGATGGGGTCACGTCCTGTAAGGACAGCCAGGCTCCCGGGGAGCGGGAGGTGACCAGCACGCCGTCGAGCCCATAGATGCCATCGTCCCGCCAGCGGTGGTCGCGGATCCACTCCTCCTGCCAGGTGCCGCCGCGGCGGAAGCGGAGCTGCCGGTGCGCGTAGCGGCCGGGCGGGCGGCCGAGGCCGACGAAGCCGGGGCCGCCGTCGCCGTACTGCTGCTGCAGCCGCCGGCGCACCCCGTCGGGGAAGAGATCGGCCGCGACGTGGGAGTCGCCGAAGTGCAGGACCCGGAAGGTCGCCTCGCCCGCCCGGGCTGCGTGCAGCCGGGAGCGGAGGCCCCCAGGGTCCCGGGCGCCCGCGCACTGGAGGAGCACCCGCGAGGTGGGCTGCGTCAGGGGCTCGCCGTCGCCGCGCGCCGGCCCGAGGAGCACCAGCAGGCCGAGGACCAGCCCCCGCAGTCGTCCATCCCACCTACCCACCAGACCCCTCCTGGTCGGTCCCGCGCACCGGTCGTCGGCTCGCCGCCGTCCCTGCCGTCCAGCATCGACCGTCTCCGCGGGTAGGTCAACCGCCGGCTGGCGTCCTCCCTGGCTCCGGGGCGCGGGCGGTTGCGGGCCGCTTGACACGGTCGGTCGCGACCCGGTATCTCCCCTGTCCCGGGCCTGCGGGTCGGCGACTGGCGCCGGCCCGCGTGCAAGGTCGCCCCTGCGGCCACGTGCCGCGCGGCCCGCCGGGGAGCAGGAGAGTGCCGTGACCCACACCATCGGGATCCGCCGTGAGGACAAGAACCGCTGGGAGCGCCGCGTGCCGCTGACCCCGGCCCAGCTTGCCCGCCTCGTGCAGCAGGGGCTCTCCTTCCAGGTCGAGCGCTCTCCCTTGCGCGCCTTCCCGGACGAGGAGTACGCGGCCGTCGGCGCGGCGACGGTGTCCTCGCTGCAGGACAGCAAGGTGATCCTCGGGGTCAAGGAGATCCCCGAGGAGCTGCTGCTGCCCGAGCGGGTCTACCTGTTCTTCTCCCACACCATCAAGGGGCAGCGTGGCAACATGCCCATGCTGCGGCGCCTGATGGACCTCGGCTGCACCTTGCTGGACTACGAGCGGATCGTCGACGCGCACCAGCGCCGGCTGGTCTTCTTCGGCCGTCACGCCGGCCTGGCCGGGATGCAGGACAGCCTGTGGGCGCTCGGGCAGCGGCTGGCGAGCGAGGGGTTGGCCACGCCCTTCGCCCAGCTCCTGCCGACGCACGCCTACGTCAACCTCCAGGGGGTCAAGGCCGCGGTGGCCGGGGTCGGGCGGTCCCTCGCCGAGCAGGGCATCCCCGAGGCCCTGCGGCCGCTGGTGGTCGGCTTCACCGGCAACGGCAACGTCTCGCGGGGGGCCCAGGAGGTCCTCGCAGCCCTCGAGCCCCGGTCGGTGACCCCGGAGCAGTTGTTGCAGGGCTCGCTGCCGGGCGATCCGGCCACCACCGTCTACCAGGTGGTCTTCGAGGAGCCCCACCTGGTCGCTCCCCGGGAGCCGGGTCAGCCCTTCGCGCTCTCGGACTACTACCAGCACCCCGAGCGGTATCAGGCGATCTTCGAGCAGTACCTGCCCCACCTGACCCTGTTGATCAACGGCATCTACTGGGCGCCGCGCTACCCGCGGCTCGTCACCCGGGCCGCCCTGCGGGGGCTGTTCGCGGCGGGCGGCTCGCCCCGGCTGCGGGTCATCGGCGACATTAGCTGCGACGTCGAGGGCTCCATCGAGGTCACCGATCGCTGCACCACCCCCGACGCCCCGGTGTTCGTCTGGGACCCGACGACCGAGACGGGGCGCATGGGCGTCGCGGGTCCCGGCCCGGTGATCCTCGCTGTGGACAACCTCCCCTGCGAGCTGCCCACCGACTCGTCGGACACCTTCGGCGCGGCCTTGCTCCCCCTCGTCCCGGCCCTGGCGCAGGCGGACTACGCGGTGGATTTCGCCGCGCTCGCCCTGCCGCCCGAGCTGAAGCGGGCGGTGATCCTCCACCGCGGCGCGCTGACTCCTGATTACGCTTATCTTTCAGAGCATTTGGCCGCTGCAGGCCAGCTCCCGGGCTGATCCGGGCCGGCTGCGCGCGTCTCCCCCGGGGGGCCAAAAGGAGAACGAGATGGGTGCCAAGAAGGTGTTGATCCTGGGTGCGGGCCTGGTGGCCCGGCCGATGGTTCGCTACCTCCTCGAACGTGGCTTCGAGGTCATCGTCGCCAGCCGGACCGTCTCCCGGGCCGAGGCCCTGATCGACGGCCACCCCGCCGGGCGGGCGGTCGCCTTCCAGGTCGAGCAGATCGAGGCCCTGGACCCGCTGCTCGCCGAGGTCGACCTGGCGGTCAGCCTCCTGCCCGCGCACCGGCACGTCGAGGTCGCCCGGCGCTGCCTGGCCCTGCAGCGGCACCTGGTCACGACCTCCTACGTCAGCCCCGCGATGGGGGACCTCGGGGACCAGGCCGCGGCCGCGGGGCTGCTCTTCCTCAATGAGTGCGGCCTCGATCCGGGCATCGACCACATGTCCGCGATGCAGGTCATCGACCGGGTCAAGGCCGACGGTGGCCGGATCGCCGGCTTCACCTCCTGGTGCGGCGGGCTGCCCGCGGCCGAGGCCAACGACAACCCCTGGCACTACAAGTTCTCCTGGGCCCCCCGGGGCGTGCTGGTCGCGGCCACCAACCCCGCGGCCTGGCTCGAGGATGGCCAGCAGCGGTCGATCCCCGCGGGGCAGCTCTTCCGCAACTTCCGCCACGTCGAGGTGCCGGGCGCCGGCCGCTACGAGGCCTACCCCAACCGCGATTCCGCTAGCTACATGCCGATCTACGGCATCGAAGGGACCCGCACCATGCTGCGTGGCACCTTGCGGCATCTCGGCCACTGCGCCCGCTGGGAGTGCCTGGTGAAGCTCGGCCTCTTCGATGCGACCACGGAGCTGGACTTCGCCGGGATGACCTACGCCGACCTCCTCGCGCGCCAGGCTCCCGGTGAGGGCGAGCTGGTCGCGCGGGTCGCCCGGGCCCTGGGCCAGGAGCCGGGCTCCGCCGACCTCGAGGCCATGCGCTGGCTCGGCCTCTTCGACGCCACCCCGATCCCCCTGGCCCGGGGGGCGGCGGTCGACGCCCTCGCGGACCTCATGCAGCGCAAGATGCCCTTCGCCCCGGGCGAGCGGGACCTGATCGTGCTGAAGCACGAGTTTTTGGCCGAGTTCCCGGCCAAGGGCGTACAGGAGAAGATCACCGCGACCATGGTCGACTACGGCATCCCCGGCGGTGACTCGGCCATGGCCCGCACCGTCTCCCTGCCCGCGGCCATCGCGGTCCGGATGATCCTCGCCGGCGAGCTCTCCCTGACCGGCGTGCACCGGCCGATCCTCCCGGAGATCTACGAGCCGCTCCTCGCCGAGCTGAAGACCCTCGCCATCGAGGTGCGGGAAGCCAGCGAGACCCTGCCGCTGTAGGCCCCACCCTCCGACGCCTCCCCCGGCGGCTCGCCGGCTCGGCGAGCGCTCGCCGGTGCCTGGCCCCACTGGCATCTCGCCACCGTCCAGCTCCGCCTCCGGCCCGCGCTGGACCCCTTTCCGGCTCCCGGGTATCCTGACGGTCGACCCTTCTCCCGGGCGACCTGGAGCCGCATGAAGCTGACGATCATCTATCCTTGCCTCGGCCGCACCCCGGGACGGCGCTACGTCCGCTCCTGGCAGATGGAGCCCCTCCCGGCCGCGCACCTCGCGGGGCTGACCCCGGCCGACGTCGCGATCACCTTCTTCGACGACCGGATGGAGCCCATCGACTACGATCGGCCCACGGACCTCGTGGCCATCACCGTCGAGACCTACACCGCCAAGCGGTCCTACCAGATCGCGTCCGAGTACCGGCGCCGGGGCGTGCCCGTGGTCATGGGCGGCTTCCACGCGACCCTGGTCACCGACGAGTGCCTCGAGCACGCGGAGGCCGTGGTCGTCGGCGAGGCCGAGGACCTCTGGGCAACGGTGCTCGCGGACTTCCGGGCCGGGAAGCTGCAGCGGGTCTACCGGTCCACGGGCCGGCCGGACATCTCCACGGCCATGCCCGACCGCCGGATCTTCGCGGGCAAGGACTACCTGCCGGTGGGCCTGATCGAGGCGGGCCGCGGCTGCCCGCTGCGCTGCGACTTCTGCGCGATCCAGAGCGCGTTCCACGGCACCCGCAGCCACCGGGCCGTCGCGACGATCGTCAAGGAGATCCAGGGGATCCAGAAGAAGACAAAGCTCATCTTTTTCGTGGATGACAACATCGTCGCGGACCTGCGCTGGGCGCGCTCCTTGTTCGAGGCCCTGATCCCCTTGAAGATCCGCTGGGTCAGCCAGGCGACCGTGAACATGGTCCGCGACCCGGAGCTGCTCGCCTTGATGAAGCAAAGCGGCTGCGCGGGCGTGCTCATCGGCTTCGAGTCCTTGCAGCCCGAGAACCTCGCGCAGATGAACAAGGGCTTCAACCCGTCCCGTGCCGAGGCCGAGGAGGCGATCCGGCGGCTGCATCAGGCCGGGATCGCGCTCTACGCGACCTTCGTCTTCGGGTACGACCACGACACCCGGGAGAGCTTCCGGGACACCATCGACTTCGCCATCCGCAACAAGATCTTCATGATCGCGTTCAACCACTGCACGCCCTTCCCCGGCACCCCCCTGTACGCCCGGCTGGAGGCCGAGGGGAAGCTGCTGTACCCGAAGTGGTGGCTCGCCGAGGAGTACAAGTACGGCCAGGTCCCCTACCGGACGGCCCTGCCGCCGGAGGTGATCCAGCAGGAGTGCGTCGCGGCCCGCAAGGTCTTCTACGGTCCCCGCTCGATCCTGCGGCGCCTGCCGACCCGCTCGGTCTTCCAGGACCTGACGATGCTGCGCAGCTACCTGTTCATCAACGCCCTGCTGCGGGTCGAGGCCTCCCAGCGGGAGAACTACCCCCTCGGTGACCTCGGCTTCACCGGCCCCCTGCTGACGGTCGGGGAGGGTCGGGGTGGTCCATGAGGCCCTTCTCGATCCTGCTGATCCACACCCAGCATGCGATCCAGCGGATCGGCACCGGCGTCTATCGCAAGCACCTGCGCTATGCCCCGTTGACCATGCCCACCCTCGCGGCCCTGGTCCCGGCCGACCTGCCGGCCACGATCCGGGTGGTCGACGAGATGGTCGAGGAGGTGCCCCTGGACGCCACCCCCGACCTGGTGGGGCTGACCGCGATCACCTCCGCCTCGACCCGGGCCTACGAGCTGGCCGCCCACTTCAAGGCCCGGGGGGCGACGGTGGTCATGGGCGGCATCCACGCCTCCCTGCTCCCGGACGAGGCCTTGGAGCACGTCGACGCGGTGGTGCGCGGCCTTGCCGAGCGGTCCTGGCCCCGCCTGCTGCGGGACTATTGCGCGGGGACCCTGCAGCGGGTCTACGAGGAGTCGCCGGCCGATCCCCCGGTGACCATCGCGGTCCCCGACCGACGCCAGATCAAGCGGGAGCGCTACATCGCCAACAACACGGTGGAGATGAGCCGCGGCTGCACGAAGCGCTGCGACTTCTGCGTCACCCACGAGCTCCACGCGGACTACCTCACCAAGGACGTCGACCAGACCCTCGCCGAGATCCGCTCCTTCCGGGGGCCCTTGTCCGGCAAGCTGATCACCTTCCTCGACCCCAACGTCATCGGCAACGTCCCCTTCGCCCGGCGCTTCTTCACCGCGCTCACCCGGCTGCGGAAGTGGTGGGTCGGCTGCGTCTCCATCGACCTGCTGCGCCACGAGGGGTTGCTCGACCTGCTGGTGGCGAGCGGCGCCAAGGGGTTCCTCATCGGCTTCGAGTCCCTCGACCAGCAAGCCCTCGACAGCGTCAACAAGTCCTTCAGCGTCACCGAGGAGTACCTGGCGGCCATCGAGCTGTTCCACCGGCGCGGGGTGATGGTCCAGGGTTCCTTCGTCTTCGGCTTCGACAGCGATACCCCGGAAACCTTCGACAAGACGGTGGATTTCATCATCCGGGCGAAGATCGAGCTGCCCCAGTTCACGATCTTCACGCCCTTCCCGGGCACCGCGGCCTTCCGCCGGCTCGACGCGGCGGGGCGCATCCTCCACCGGGACTGGTCCCTGTACAACGGGCACAACGTCGTCTTCCAGCCGCAGCAGCTCACTCCCCAGCAGCTCCAGGACGGGGTGCGGGCGGTCTGGGAGCGCACCTACTCCTTGCCGAACATCGTGCGGCGGCTCGCCGGTCCGCCGTACCTGCC
Organism: Myxococcota bacterium; assembly: GCA_034005005.1. Taxonomy (GTDB): domain Bacteria; phylum Myxococcota_A; class JAVEVO01; order JAVEVO01; family JAVEVO01; genus JAVEVO01. The sequence continues at coordinate 42,255 of JAVEVO010000039.1, read as the reverse complement.
CAAGATCCCGGCGCTGCTGTCGAACCTCAACTTCCGGCGCTTCATGCGGCGGGTGCATGCCGGCCGCTGAGGGCCGGTGAGGGGCGGTCGGGCGCCCGGCGAGGACCCGCCGGGCCTTGCCCGGTGACGGGGCGGTCACGACGCGGAGGAGCGAATGCCGCTTTTGGTGCAGGCCTGGCGCAACCTCTGGCGCAACCGGGGGCGGAGCCTGCTGACCGGCGCGGTCATGGCCTTCGCCGTGGCGGTGATGATCCTCTTCCTCGGGGTCGGCGACGGCTCCCACGCCCGGTTGATCCGGGGGGCCACGGACTCCTGGCTCGGCCACCTGCAGGTGCGGCACGCGGCCTGGGAGGAGGACCCCGGGCTGGCGTCGGTAGTCTCCCCCCAGGCGCTGCAGCGGCTGCCGGAGCTGCTCTCCGGGATCGCCGGGGTGCAAGGCTTCGCCCCCCGGCTGACCGCCGGCGCGCTGGTCACCCCGAAGACGACGACCCCGCATGCGCTCGCGCCGGGTGCGACCGCCGGCGGCGCGGCCACCCAGGGCGCCCTGCTGGTGGGCGTGCGGCCCGCCGCGGAGGCCCGGGTCAGCACCCTGGCCGCCTCCCTCCTCCCCGACGACCCGGCCGCGCGCTGCCGTTTCGTCGCGTCCTGCCAGCCGGCCCGCTTCCTCGCGTCCTCGCCTCCCACGCGGCCCCCACGCGCCCCGGCCGATCCCGGCGAGGCCCTGGTCGGCAGTGAGCTCGCCCACCTCCTCGGCGTCGGCGTCGGCGACGAGCTGGCCGCGACCAGCCTCGGCTTCGACGGTCGCAGCTATGCGCGGCGGTTGCGCGTGGTCGGGCTGGTGCGGACCGACAGCCTGGAGCTCAACCGCACTGCGGTGTTCGTCGATTTCGACGAGCTCTCGGCCGATCTGGGGCTGCAGGGCGCGGCCGCGGCGGTGGTCATCGCGCTCACCTCGCCCCGGCGAGCCGAGGAGGTCGCCGCGACCCTCGGCGCCCGCCTCACGGGCCCCCTCGCGGGCCTCGTCGCGCTGCCCTGGAGCCGCCTCGCGCCCGAGCTCGCGCTGCTCGTCGCGCTCGACCAGGGGGCCCTGCTCTTCCTGTTGATCCTGCTGGTCGGGGTCGTCGGCGTCATCGTCGCCAACTCCGTGACCATGACCGCGTTCGAGCGCACCCGGGAGTTCGGTGTCCGCCTCGCGCTCGGCGAGCCGGCCGCCCGCATCGGTCGTGGCCTGGTGCTCGAGACTCTGCTGCTGACCCTCGGCGCCTGCGTGGTCGGCGCCGCCCTGGGGGAGGCCGCGAACCTCTACGTCCAGCGGTTCGGCATCGATTTCGGCCTCGGCGAGTTCGAGGCCACCGGGGTCGTGCTGTACACGGTCTACCACAGCGAGCCGACCTGGCAGGGGCTCGGGCTGGCCGTGGGCACGGTCTCCGGCTTCGCCCTGCTGGGGAGCCTGCCGCCGGCCTGGCGCCTGCGGAGACTCAGTCCGGTGGCGGCGCTGCGCACCGTCTGAGGGGCGGCCCGGAGCGGGAAGATGCGGTTGTTGCGCACATCTTGGCGAAATCTATGGAGAAATCGCCGCAGAACCCTGCTCGCCGCCAGTGCGATCGGCCTCGGCCTGGTCGCGCTGGTGGCCATGGTCTCCTTCCTGCTCGGGCTGCACGAGACCATCGTCCGCCAGATCGCCCACTCGAGCCTGGGGCACCTGCAGCTCGGGCCGGCCGATCCCGCGGGCCCGGGCCGGCTGATCCCCCTCCCGGCCAGCCGGCTGCTCGCGCAGGTCACGCGCACCCCGGGGGTCGAGGCCGCCAGCGGGCGGTTGGTCTTCTCGGGCAGCATCCGCTCCTCCCGGGTCCCCGCGGTCCAGGTCGTGCAGATCTGGGGCGTGGACCCGGCGCGGGAGGCGCCCTTCTCGGTGCTCGCCCGGCGGGTCGTCGCGGGAGGCTTCGTCGTGCCTCCCCCCGGCAGCCGGCGGCCCGGGGTTCCCGAGCGGCTGCGCCAGCAGGAGGGGATCCTGCTCGGCCGCAAGCTGGCGCGCCTGCTGCAGGTCGAGCTCGGCTCCCGGGTGCGGCTCGATCTCGGCCGCGGCCGCGACGGGGAGACGACCGCGGGCGCCTTCGTGGTCACGGGCCTGGTCGAGACCGGCGCGGCCAGCTTCGATCGTCAGCTCGTGCTCGTGGAGCTGGCGGGGCTGCAGCGCCTCAGCGGCGTCGGCGACCGGGTCCACGAGGTGACCCTGCTTGCGGCCGAACCCGCGGGTCTGCCCACCCTGGTGGAGGCCCTCCGGGCCCTCCTCCCGGCCGAGGTCCGGGTCCGGCCGTGGTGGGAGATCCGTCCCGAGATCAAGCAGATGCTGGAGATCACCCGCTCCTGGACCGTGTTCCTCTACGTGCTGATGCTGGCCCTGCTCAGCGCCGGGATCCTCACGACCCTGGCCATGGTCGTCCGCGAGCGGCGGCGGGAGTTCGGCGTGCAGCTCGCGCTCGGCACCTCCCGCGGACGGCTGTTCGCCGGGATCCTCCTCGAGTCGATCCTGCTCGCCTTGCTGGCCACGGGCGGGGGGCTCCTGCTGTCCGTCGGCGTCGTGGCCTTCCTCGCCGGCCACGGCATCGACCTGAGCTGGCTCATCGGCGGCTTCGACTTCGCCGGGCTCTTCCTGGAGAACGTCTATCGCGGGTCCGCCTCCCCCCGGGTCTTCGGCGAGCCCGCGCTGGCCGTGCTCGTCGGCACGGTGCTGCTCGCGGTCTGGCCCGCCTGGCAGGCGGCCCGCCTGCGGATCGTCGACGCCCTGCGGGCGCCGCGCGGGCCGAGCTGACGCGATCCCGTCAACGGGGCGGTCCGGCCGCCAGCGCGGCGGGCCAGCCGGCCCGGGCGTCCAGGGGGGTCGGCTTGATCTCGCCGAGCCGCTGCCCCTCGGCCTGCAGCCGCTGGGCGAAGCGCTGCGCCCCGTGGTCCACCCGGCGCACGGTCAGCCGGTCGAGCTGGCCCAGGGTGCGGCAGTAGGCGTAGTGCGCGCCCCGGGCCAGCTCCTGCTCGAGGAGGTCCCGCAGGCGACCCAGGACCACGTCGTCGGCCGGGCTCTCCACGAGCACGGTGTAGCCGGGGTGTGGCCCGTCGTCGGGCGCGACCAGGGCGAAGTCCGGCTGCACGCCGCACTCCCGGCAGGCGCGGGCGAGGGCCTCGCCGACGACGGTCGCAGCCAGCTTCTCGCCGCAGAGATCGCTCGTCCGGTCGAGCTTGCCGACGAAGCGCAGCCGGGGGAGCCGGCCGTGGTGGCCGAGGCAGTCGACCTGGTCGCGCAGGGCGTAGCGGTACAGCCCACCGCCGGTGGTGAGCAGGGGCGTGTAGCTGGCGCCGGCCTGCAGCTCGTGGACCCCCCGGGGGGGAGCCGCAGGGTGGTCCAGGTCCACGAACTCCAGGACGTGGCTGGTCACGGCCGGCACCCCGCCCGTGACCCCGAGCAGCGGGAAGGTGACCACGCCCTCGGTCGCGAGCAGCCCCTTGGGTTGGAGCTGCACGCCGGGGAAGAGGCGCTGGAGCCGGGGCAGGTAGGCCGCGGACGCGCCGTCGGCCCAGCAGGAGACGAGCTCGAGCCCCGGCCAGATCCGCTCACCCGTCCGTGCCGCCGGGGCCAGGGCCGCGAGCTCCGCCTGGCGAGGCGGGGGGAGCTCGGCGAGCAGCTCGTCCCAGCGTGGCAGCAGCCAGTCGACGAGCTCCGTGAGGAAGGTCGGGCTCCACACCGAGATCAGCCCCAGCGCCCGGCACCCGAGCAGGCCGCGCACGGTCGCCCGGCGCCAGGCCTCGGGATCGGCCAGGCGCTGCACCTCCGGCGGCACGGCCAGCATCCGGCGTAGCAAGGCCCCGCGCAAGACGCCGAAGTACGCGGTGTCGTCGCTCAGGCCGATGGGCACACCGCCCGCGGTCCGCTCGGGCTGCCGCGTGGCCGGCGAGACGGACCAGTAGGTCGGCCGGCCGAGCAGCCCGGGCCGGCCCTGGTAGAGATCGTACAGCCAGGCGTTGGTGGCCGCCGCGAACTCGGCGAGCAACCCGGCGGTGTAGGGCACGAGCTTGTTGGCCGCGGTCGATCCCGCGGTGCGCTCGAAGAGCAGCACCGGCTCCCGGGTCAGCACGCCGGGCTCGCCCCCGGCGATCCGGGCGATCCAGGGTTCGAGCGCCGGGCCGTCCACCACGGGCACCCGGGAGCGGTACGTGGCCAGGCAGTCGATGCTCCCGAAGCCGTGCTGCTGCCCGTAGCGGCTCCCGGCGTTGGCGGCGAGCAGGCGCCGGAGCATGGCGGCCTGCCCGCGGGCCGGGTCGGCCGCGGCCCGGGCGAAGCGGGCCGCCGCCGGGACCAGGGAGACGCGCCAGGCCCGCTGGAGCAGGGCGAGCCCCCGTCGTCCGACTGAACCGTCGTTCACTGGCCGCCGCCGGGCCGTCGCCGGCGGGACAGGGTCCGGCGGAGCAGCTTGGTCATGTAGAAGGTCCACAGGTCCGGGCCGATGCGGCCGAGGCAGACCAGCTCGTCCCCGGCCGCGTGGCCGGGGTTGCGCTCCAAGAAGAAGCGCACGTCGGGCGCCGCGGCCAGCCGCGCGTCGATGGGGGCCACCTCCTCCCGGAGGCGGCCGTAGCGCCCGGCGTGGGCGAGGATCCCCCGCTCGGGCACCCAGGTCTCCGGGAACTTGGCCCGGGCGCAGGCGTCGAGCAGGAGCAGCGCATCCGGCGGCGTGGGGCGGTCGTGGCGCGGCCAGTGCACCGGGAAGTTGCGCGTGAGCAGCAGGTAGGTCTTGTAGCCCTTGGTGATCAAGAACCACCAGAGGGGCACGGTCGGCTGGCGCAGCCACCAGCCGATGGCGTAGGCGAGGAAGGCGCGCTGCAGGGCCGTCTGCCCCCAGTAGGCCGGCGCGACGATGGTGTCCCCGGTGAAGAGCACCCGCACCGGCCGGCCCGCGAGGGTCAGGTGGAGCCGCTGCAGGGTGGAGAAACCCTGCAGCTCGTCGTCTGCGGGAGAGCGCAGCAGCACGACGTCGTCCTTGCCCGCGAGGTCCGCCTCGAACGCCGTCCGGTCGACGTCCGCGTAGTGGGCCGAGAACAAGGTCCACATGCGGTCGATGAGGGCGGGGGCGAGGTGCGACCGGGGGACGGTCTGGGCGTGTAGCTGGGGGGCGCGGGCGCGGGAGATGCTCATCGCGAGGCTTCTGGCGCGATACTCGGCCAGCCCGACTGCCACGCCGGCGGGCCCTGGAGGTGACCATGCTCGAGTACGCCGAGGCTGGGCCGGCCGACGAGGCCGAGCTGCGCCGGCTGCTGCGCGACAACCCGATGCCCGGTCTGGTCTCCCTGTCCTTCGAGCGGGAGCCGGACTACTTCCGGGCCTCCGGGCTGGAGGGCGACGTGCACCAGACCTTCCTCGCGCGGGAGCCCGCGACCGGGCAGGTGGTCGGCATGGCCAGCCGCGCGGTGCGGACCGCCTTCCTCGACGGGGTGCCCTCCCGATTGGGCTATCTCGGCCAGGCCCGCATCGATCCGGCGTGGCGCGGCCGGGGGCTGGTCAGCGCCGGCTACGCCCGGCTGCGCGCGGCGCACGACGCGCAGCCGGTGGACTTCTACGTCACGACGATCATCGCGGACAACGCCCTGGCCCGGGCCGCGTTCGAGAAGGAGCGGCCGCACAAGCCGAGCTACCTGCGGTGCGGGCTGCTGACGACCCTCCTCCTGCTGCCGCCGGGGCGGCGGGTCGCTCCGCCGCCCGCCGGCGTCGCGCTCCGCCCGGCCCGCCGCGAGGACCTGCCCGCGCTCGCCGACCTGCTGCAGGCCGAGTACGCCCGCTTCCAGGCCGCTCCGGTGTGGACCGCGGCGGATCTCGGGGATCCGGCGCGTTGCCCGGGCCTGCGGCCGGAGGACGTCCTGCTCGCCTGGCGCGGCGAGCGCCTGGTCGGCTCCTTGGCCCTGTGGGATCAGTCCGCGCTCAAGCAGACCGTGGTCCGGGGCTACGGACGGTCCCTCGCCGTGCTGCGACCCCTGTACAACGGGGCCGCCTCCCTGACCCGGCTGCCCCGGCTGCCCGCGGTCGGCGCCCCCCTGCCCCACGCCTTCCTGGCCCTGCTGGCCGTCGCGGCGGACGATCCGGCGGTCGCCCGGGCCTTGATCGCGGCTCAGCTCGGCGAGGCGGGCCGGCGTGGCCTGGCCTGGGCGGCGCTGGGCCTCTGCGCCGGGCACCCGCTGCTCCGCTTTGCGAGCCGCTGCTTCCGCCACTTCGCCTACCACTCCTTCGTCTACTACGCCTGCTGGCCCGCCGGCCGGCCCGCAGTGGCCCGGCTCGATCCCCGCCGGCCGCTGCATCTCGAGCTGGCGGTGCTCTGAGGCGCGCTCACGCGGGCCCCGGAGGCAGGCTCCCCACCGGCATCTCGAACCCCTTCCCCCGGTCGAGCCGCTTGACGAAGATCCGGTAGGTCAGGTTCCCGGCGAAGGCGATGGGGAAGTTGCGCCCCGAGGCCATGGTCCGGTGCAGGATGTTGCGGATCCGGAAGGTCTGGCGGTAAGCCCAGCGGAAGCCCTCGTACAGCTCGACCGGCGTCATCCCGGCCGGGCGGATCACCACGTGCATCGTGTCGTAGTCGGCCCAGTCGAGGCTCAGGATGCGGCCTTCCCGCTGCAGCCGGTCGAACAGCGCCGAGCCGGGGTAGGGCGTGTAGATCGAGTACCGGGGGATGTCGACCCGCAGCTCCTGCACCCAGTCGACGGTGCGCGCGAAGACGTCGGGGCCGTCCTCGTCGAAGCCGAAGACGAAGGTCCCCTGCACGGAGATCCCCGCCTGGTGCATCGTCCGCATCAGCTCGGCGTACTGGTCCGACTTGTTGAAGCCTTTGCGGATGTGGTTGAGCGCGGCCTGGTTCACGGACTCGAAGCCGATGAGCAGGAAGTTGCACCCCGAGCGGCGCAGCAGCTCCACCACCTCGGGGTCGTCCGCGATGCGGGAAGTGGCCAGCCCGCCCCACTTCTTCTTCAGCGGGATCAGGGCGGTGAGCAGCTCCTTGGTGTACTCGAGGTCGTCGAAGGGGCTGACGTCGCTGATCGCGAAGCGGCGGCTCGGCACCGCGGCGACGTCGCGCACCACGTCGGCCACCGGTCGCTTCTGGAAGCGGGACCAGACGCCCGGAACGGTACAGAAGTCACAACGATGCACGCAGCCGCGGGTCAACTGGACGGTGTAGGGCATCATGTACCCGGACTTTCGCATCAGCTCCCAGCGCGGCGTCGGCGAGCCGATCAGCCACTCGCTGTCCTCGGGCGGCTGCTGGTAGCGAGGCTGCAGCCGGCCGGCCGCCGCGTCGGCCACGACCTGGGGCCAGATCGTCTCGGCCATCCCGACCACCACGCTGTCGCCGAAGCGGGCCGCCTCGTCGGGCCGCAGAGTGGCGTGGACCCCGCCGAGCACGACGCGGATCCCCTTGCTGCGGAAGTGGTCGGCCAGGGCGTAGGCGCGTCGGGCGGTGCCCGTCATGACGCTGATCCCCACCAGGTCGGGGCGGGCATCGAGGGGGACCGGATCGACGCTCTCGTCGACGAGCTGGTACTCGATCTCCGGGCGGTCCCGGGTGAGGGCCGCGAGGGTCGAGAGGGACAGGGGCGCCTCCCGCGAGGAGCGCACGTGGCTCCCGAGGTGGAACTTGTGCATGTTGGCGTTGGCCATCAGCAGCAGGATCTTCATTGCCCTCCCCGGCACGGGACGCCCGCTCGCGGACCCGATCCCCCAGCTCCGCCAGAGTAGGGGAGCCGGACGGTGGATGCAACCGACCGCCGGCGCCGCGACGCCCCGGGGGACGCGGACCTGGCGGCGGGCGCGGTCAGGGGGTGAGGATCTTCCGGCCCTGGAGCCAGGCCGGTGCTGGCGCGGGCTCGAGGGTGGGCAGGATCCGCCGGGGCAGCAGGAAGTCGTTACTCAGCCGCGTCCTCTCGCCGTCCGCGAGCAGCTCCAGCAGGCGAGCCTGGCCGCGCGCGCGGACCTGCGGCTCGACCTCCGCCAGGTCGTGCTGGCCGAGGGGATCGGCCAGGGGATCGTACAGCTCCCAGCGGACCCCGGTGGGAGTCGGCAAGTAGAGGATCTTCCGGCCCTCGAAGTACAGGGCGCGGTGCTTGGCCAGCTCGACGATCCCCTCGTAGCTGTCCCGGAGTACCACCTCGCGGTTGGTGTCGGGGTCGATGGCCGCCAGGGTGGTCAGGTCGGGGTAGGGGATCCGTTGTTTTTGAAAAAATCCGTCACTCTTGTCGGAGAACCAGATCCCCGTCTCCACCAGCACGGGGCGGTCGGCCGGCGTGGCTCCCCCTTGCCAGAGGGGGAGGAGCGACTCCCCGTCGAGCCCCCGGGGGCGGGGGACTCCGGCCAGGTCCAGCAGGGTCGGGGCCAGGTCGTAGGACCGGACGGTGGCCGGGATCCGCTGGCCCGCGGGGATCCGGCCGGGAGCCCAGAAGATCAGGGGGATGCGCAGGGAGGGTTCGCCGCGCAGGTGGTCGCCGTGCCCCATCCCCAGCTCGCCGTCATAGAGGTTCTCGCCGTGGTCCGCGGTGGCGATCACCACGGTATTCTTCAGCTTTCCGCCCTCGGCCAGCCGCCCCAGGAGCCGGCCGAGCTCGTCGTCGATCGCCCGCACCGTGCCGTCGAACAGCCGCCGCACCTGCTCCACGTCGGCCGCGGTCTGGACCCCCGCGGCCAGGTCGTGGGGCTTGTGGTACTTGAAGGGCCCGCGGTAGGCCGGATCGGTGAAGCGGCGGTAGTAGGGCGCCGGCGCCGCGTAGGGGAAGTGCGCCGTGCTGTAGAAGACCACCGCCAGCCAGGGCTCGGGCAGGCTGTCGAGCTCGTGCAGCACCCGGTCGGTCAGCAGCTCCGGGTCGGCGTTGATCGCGAACTCCTCGAGCACCGGGAAGAAGCTCCGGCCCAGCCGGGTCGCCGCATAGGGCAGCAACTGGTGATCGAGCTCGAGGGCCCGCTGCTCGATCATCGACGGGAAGTGGAAGTAGGGGGTGCGCACCCGGTCGAAGCCCAGGTCGACCCGGGTGAAGATGTCGCCGGCGAAGTCGCTGAGCACCGCGGTGGCGTATCCGTGCGCCGCGAGGAGCCGGGGCAGGGCCGGCGGCAGGTGGCGGCGGGCCTGGGCCGTCGGGAACATGTGCCGGATGCCGTGATGGTGGGGCGCCTGCCCGGTGAGCATGGAGATCCAGGCCGGGAAGGTCCGGGGCATCACCGAGAGGGCCCCCGTGAAGGAGACGCCCTCGTTCTGTAGCTGCTGCAGCACCGGGGCGACCGCCCCGCCCGCGGGGTAGGTCACCTCGATCCGGTCCGGGCGCAGGCTGTCCGCGGCGAGCAGCAGCAGGTTGGGCGGGCGCGGCCGCTCGTCTTCGCCCGCGGCCGCCGCGCCCTGGGGCTGCGGGGCCGCAGCCAGGCCCGTGGTCAGGCCGGCGAGCCCCCGGTCCGCGGGCGGGTGGGAGTCCCAGGCGAACAGCCCGGCCAGGCCCCCGCCGCCGCAGGCCGCGAGCAGGCCGAGGGCCGCGGCCAGGCTCGGGCGGGCCACCAGCCGGCGGGCCTCCAGCACGGCCCAGAGGAGGGCGAGCAGCAGCAGCGCGGTCGCCCAGCAGGCCGTGGGCAGCGTCTCGGTGATCAGCAGTTGGGCTGCGGCCCGCACTCCCCCCTGGGAGTAGAACCCCTCGACGTAGAGCTGCGGGTAGCGGGCCATCCCGTTGCCGAGCACCAGCCCGTGCAGGCCGAGCACGGCCAGGGCCACGGCCCCGCCCCGGAGGGCCAGCGGCCAGGCCAGCGCGCGCGGCCGCAGCAGGGCGAGGAGGCGCCAGGCGATCAGGCCGAACCCCGCCCCGAGCACCAGGTGCGCCAGGGCCATCCGGCCGAGGCTGGTCACCAGCAGCCCCAGGTAGTCACCCTGGATGGTGGCGGTGATCCGGTCGGAGGTGACCCCGAAGTAGGACAGGCCCGAGCCCGTGAGCACCGCGCCGAGGCCGAGGAGGAGGTGCACCAGACCGCCCACTACCGCGCTGGTCAGGAGCGCCCGGGTCCCGGGCGAGAGCCTGGCGCGCCGCGGTGGGGTGGCCGCCCCCGGGTCGGCCGTGGTCGGGCCGCTCGCCGTTGGTCGCGGGCCGTCCGCTCCCTCTCGCCGGTCCTCTGCTGGTGCCGCCTGGCCGTGCATCGGGCGCATCTTAGGGGGCCAGGGGCCGGGGGACAAGGGCTTCTTGACCCCTCCTCGGATTGGTGCGACCATCCGGCGCGGCCTGGAGGTCGCAGGCGGAGAGATGAACTTCTACTGCCCGAGCTGCAAGGCCTACTACACCCAGCCCGACGACCAGATCCCGTCGGCCGGGCTGACGGTGAAGTGCCTCGACTGCGGCACCCTCATCTCCCTCCTGCCGCCTGCCCGGAGGCTCTCCCCATCCCCGGCGAGCGTGGCGGGTGGGCGTCCCGAGGTCGCGCCACCCCGGCCGGGCGGGGAGGCCCGCCCCCTGTCCGGGGGCTCCCCGCCGCTCCCCGCGCTCCCCGAGCTGCCCGGGCCGAGCCCCTACGTCGTGGGCGAGCGTGACGACCTGGAGGACGAGCTGACCGTCCCCGCGGTGGGCCCGGCCAGCGTCGTCGCGGCGGTCCCGTCGGGCCCGCCGCCGCGTGGCGCAGCCCCGGCGGCCTTCGCCCCGGCCGGCCTGCCGCCGGGCGCGTCCGCCTCCTCCGGGCCCGCCGCGCCGGCTGCTGCGCCCTCCCCCGCGCACCTCCCGGCCCCGGCGTCGGCTCGCTGGCAGCCTACCCACCTGTGGCTGGCGGTGCGGGGAGCCTTGCAGCTCCGGCGGACCATCGAGGTGACCCTCGGGCTGCTGGTGATCGGCGGGCTGGTGCTCTTCTTCCGCTGGCTGGGCGCCCAGAGCAGCCACGCCGCCATCCCCGTGCTGGGCAACGTGCTCGCCCTGCTCACGGGCTGGGTGGGGGTCGCCTTGCTCTCCGGCGGGTTGACGGCCGCCTTGCACCAGGAGCTGCTCACGGGGCGCCGGGTGGGCCTCGGGGCGGGGATGCGCTGGGCCACCGCCCACTTCGCCTCCGTGACCTTGACCCCCCTGGCCTTGCTGGGCCTGGGGCTCGCGCTGGTGCTCCTCGTCGCCCTGCTCCAGCTCACCGGCAAGCTCCCGGCCATCGGGCGGGCCCTGTACGGCCTGAGCTTCGGCCTCAGCCTGCTCGTCTCCCTCGGTACCGTCTTCTTGCTCCTGTTCGCCCTGCTGGCCGGCTTCTACTACCTGCCCTTGCTGCAGCCGGCCGACCGGGGGCCCCTGGCGACCCTCGGGCTGCTCACCGACCTCTTCCGCCGGCGGGGCGGGCGGGCGGTCTGGCTGCTGGCGCTCACGAGCGGGCTCGGCTTCTTGTTCGCATCCTTGCTGGGTGCCGCCGCGATCGGCTCCCTGGGGATCACCGCGGCGATGGGGCTGGGGTTGCTCGGCCCGCCGTTCTTGCAGCTCGTGGGCCGCATCCCGGCCCCGCTGGTGGAGCTCGTGGCGCCGGTGCTGGAGCTGCTGCACGTCGGTCTCCCGGTGCGCCCGGTCGCGGGCACGTCCCTGGAGGCGGGGGCCCTGCTGATGGGCCTGGGCCTGCTGCTGTGGCTCGCGTTCCTCGCCGCCCTGCTCCTGGTCTACTGGTGTGGCGGGGGGCTCGTCTCCTACTTCGTGCTCACCGGGCGCGAGCGTGAGGAGAGCTGAGGGAGGTCTCGGGGAGGTCGTCGATGAGCGATGCGCGCGAGGGACAGCCCCGATGAGCAGGGCCCTGGCCACGCTGCTCCAGCGCCTCGGGGTCCTGTCCGAGCGGCAGCTCGATCTGCTCCTCGCCCGCGGGGAGACCGACGGCAACACCTTGCTCCTCAAGATCCTCGAGTCGGGCATGGCCGAGGAGGCGGAGGTGGGACGGCTCCTCGCCTCGGCGTGTCAGCTCCCCTTCCTCCATCCTCTGCCGGCGCGGCTCGCCGGGGAGGCCCTGGCCCGGATCCCGGCCAGCCTCGCCTCCGCGCGGATGGTGCTGCCCCTCGACTTCAACGAGCTCGAGGGGGTGCTGACCGTCGCCCTGGCGGATCCCACCGACGAGGAGCTGCAGGACGAGCTCAGCTTCCGCACCGGCCACCAGCTCCGGGTCTGCGTGGCGGCCTTCTACGACCTCGACGCGGCGATCCGGCGCAGCTACTTCGCGGAGCGCTTCGAGCGGGGCCGGCGCGCCAGCTCCCCCTCCTCTCCCGAGCCCTTCTCCTTCGAGCGGGCGGGCGGGGCCCGGCGTGTGCCCTCTCCCGCGGAGCCCTTCGGACCGGAGCGGGACGGAGGGGTGGGCCGTCCGGCGAGCCGGCGGGGCGGGTCGCCCGAGCCGCCCAACCTCCCCCTGGCGGGGCCGCCGTCGACCCGGACCGTCACCAGCCGGAACATCGACATCGGCGATCTCTTCGACGAGAAGCCTGCTCCCGCTCCTCCACCGCTCATCCCCGCGTCGGCGGCGGGGAGCGGTCAGGGGGAGCGGGGAGCCCCGGGTCGCGCCGCGGCCGGGCGTCGTGTCTCGCCACCCCCGTCCGGGAATCCGTCTGCGGCCCGCGAGGCCCGCGCGACCGGGGACGAGCGGCGGGCCCCGCCGACGGCCGGGGAGGCGCGCGGGGCAGTCCCCGGTGGCTCCCGGCGCACCCCGTCCCCGGGCTCCGCCCGCCCGAGCCCGGCGCCGGCCGGGGAGCGGCGCCTCCCCTCTCCCGGGGGCGGGCGGCGGGCCCCCTCCCCTGGCGGCGAGCGTCCGGCAGCCCCTCCCGGCCCCCGCGAGCCGAAGATCTCGCCCGACGCCGTGGCGAGCATGCAGACCCAGACCGATCTCGCCCCGTCCTTGCAGCTCCCGGACGCTCCGGCGGACCTCCTGCCCCGCTCCCCCCTCGAGGACAGCTCGAGCCGCACCGTCTCTCCGGCCCTGCTGATCGACCTGATCAAGCAGCTCCTCGCCCGGATCATCGACCTCGAGAAGAGCGTCGCCGAGAACTCCCGCGGTCAGCAGGACCTCGTCGAGCTGCTGATCAAGGATGGGGTGCTCAGCCGCAAGGCTTACCTGGAGTGGCTCAACTCACGCGCCCGCCCCTGACCGGTCGCCGCGCGGGCCGCCGCACCGGGCCTGCGGCCCGGGGGCGGGGGTGCGCGCCGACTACCGCTCCTGCAGACGCCGGCGCAGCTCGGCCCAGCGGTCGGCCACCCGCTCCCGGCGGGCCGCCTCCGACTCGGCGGCCTCGGCGTCCCCTTCCCGCTGGAGCAGCTCCCCGGTGATCTCCCCCAGAAAGCGGCTCGGCTTGCGGCCCAGGCGCTCGTTCCCCTTGAGGCGGGTCCGCGCGTAGCTCAGGGTCAGCTCCTCCCGGGCCCGGGTGATGCCGACGTAGCAGAGGCGGCGCTCCTCGGCGAGCTCGGCGGGCACTCCCTGGCGCTGGAAGGGGAGCAGCCCCTCCTCGAGCCCGACGAGGTAGACGACCGGGAACTCGAGGCCCTTGGCGCCATGGAGGGTCATGAGCGTGACCTCGTCGGCCCGAGAGTCGTCCTGCTCGACGTGGCCGGCCTCGAGGGTCACCGCGTCGAGGAAGGACTGCAGACCGGGGTCTTCCTTGGCGGCGTGGCGCGTGAGCTGCTCGATCAGCTCATCGACGTTGTCGATGCGGCGGGCGGCCTGGGCGAAGCTGCTCGCCTGGGAGTGGATGTCGTCGAAAAAGCGCACCTCTCGGACGAGCTCCCGCAGGCCCGGGCCGTCGGCGCGGTCCTGGAAGCGCTCCCGGTACCGCTCCACCAGGTCGATGAACTGCCGGAGCGCGGCCGCGCTGCGCCCGTCGAGCCCGGGGACCTGCTCGAGCTGCCGGCAGGCGCTCCAGAGGCCGATCTGACGCTCCGTCGCGAACTGCCCAAGGCGGCGCAGCGTGGTCTCGCCGATCCCCCGGGGAGGCGTGTTGATGCAGCGGAGCAGGGCGAGCTCGTCGAAGGGGTCGTGCAGCACGCGCAGGTAGGCGACGAGGTCCCGGACCTCCTTGCGATCGAAGAACTTGGTGCCGCCGACCACCCGGAAGGGGATGCGTGCCTCGGTCAGCTCCAGCTCGAAGGGGCGGGACTGGGCGTTGGTCCGGTACAGGACGCCGAAATCCGTGGGCCGTCGCTGGTGCCGGGAGAGCGCGAGGCGGATCTGCTGCACCACCCGCCGGGCCTCCTCCTCCGCGTCCCGGCACTCCCACAGCCGCACCGGCTGGTGCGAGGTGCTCTCGCTCCAGAGGCGCTTGGCGCGGCGCTCCTCGTTGTGGGCGATGAGGGAGTTGGCGGTGTCGAGGATCTCCCGGGTGGAGCGGTAGTTCTGCTCCAGGGCCACGACCTCGGTACCGGGGAAGTGGCGCTCGAACTCGAGGATGTTGGCCGCCCGTGCGCCCCGCCAGCCATAGATCGACTGGTCGTCGTCCCCCACCGCGCAGACGTTGCGCCGCTCGCCGACGAGCAGCCGCAAGAGCTCGAGCTGCTGCAGGTTGGTGTCCTGGTACTCGTCCACCAGCAGGTGCTGGTAGCGCTCCTGACAGCTCCGGCGCACCGGCTCGTGGTCACGTAGCAACTGCAGGGGGAGGAGCAACAGGTCGTCGAAGTCGACCGCGTTGAGGCTGCGCTTGCCCTGGGCGTAGCCTTCGCAGACCCGCCCGGCGAGCTGGCGCAGCGGATCGCCGGAGCGCAGGAGGGCCGCGGGCTCCAGGCCGGTGTTGCGGGCGAACGAGATGCGGCCCACCACCTCGTCGGGGGGGAACCGCTGGGGATCGGCCTTCAGCTCCTTGAGGATCCGGCGGACCAGCGCGATCTGGTCCCCCATGTCGAGGATCGCGAAGCGTGGGCGGTAGCCCAGCCGGGTGATCTCCTCCCGCAAGAGCTGGGCGCCGAAGGCGTGGAAGGTGGCGACCGTGACCTGGCGGGCGACCGGGGCGCCGACCAGGAGGGTGAGCCGCTCCTTCATCTCCCGGGCGGCCTTGTTGGTGAAGGTAACCGCGAGGATCGCGGTGGGAGCCACGCCGCGCTCCAGCAGGTGGGCGACGCGGAAGGTGACCACCCGCGTCTTGCCGCTGCCGGCCCCCGCCAGCACGAGGAGCGGCCCGTCCCCGTGGACGACCGCGGCGCGCTGGGGAGGGTTGAGGCTGGAGAGGTCGGTGCGCATCGCGGGGGACCCTAGGCGGGAATCGGCACCTGGTCAACCCCTGCTCCGGGGAGCTGCGCCACGCGGCAGGGCCGGCCTTCGCCCGGCGGGGCCCCCGTCGTTGCCCGGCCGGGCCCGCGGCGGGGGGATCCTCGGCGCGACGCCGGCGCGCGCGGGAACCCTTGACATCCGTCGTGGGATACTTACTTCAACCTCGTGAGCGAGGAAGGCGGGGATCAGAGAAGCTCCCGGGCCTCGCCACCGTCCAAAAACGATTGGTACAGAGGCAGACAAGGCTCCTTGTCTGACCATCGTCGCTTTATGTAACGGCTTTGTGCCATAAGATCGACGTTTGTCGTGGAGGTGATACCATGGCACTCATTCGCTGGAATCCAACCGGGGATGTTTGGGGTGAGATGCGGCGTGTCCAGGGTGAGATGGACCGCTTGTTCGGCGGACTGCTCGCGGGCAGCGACCGGGCGCGTGGGGTCGGGGGGGTCTTCCCTTCGCTGAACCTCTACGCCGACGACAAGAAGGTGACTCTGCGCTACGAGATGCCGGGAGTCCCGCTCGACAAGGTCGACATCACCATCACCGGTGACACGCTCACGGTCAAGGGGGAGCGGGACCTGGGGCAGTCGAGCAAGGAGATGAGCTTCCATCGCCGGGAGCGGCGTGGTGGCTACTTCAACCGGACGGTCACCCTGCCGGTCGAGGTCGACCCCGAGAAGGCCGTGGCGAAGTACCACAACGGGGTGCTCGAGGTCGTGATCGATCGGGCCGAGAAGACCAAGCCCCGGCAGATCACCATCAAGGCCGAGTGATCGTGGTTCGTTGGTGCCAGTTCATTGGCTGTTTCCTGTGACCTTCGTTTGGGTCGCGGGGGCTCGGGCCAGGATTGGCAGCCCAGCGACCAATCGCCGAAACCATTGAACCGTCTCTCCCAGGAGGGAGTCGCCATGTCGAACAAGAACATCGAGATGGAGCCGCTCCGCAAGAAGGAGCTGGAGCAGGCCGAAGGGACGCACGAGGGGCTGTACTACGAGCCCCCGGTGGACATCTACGAGACCGAGGAGGCGCTGCACCTGGTCGCGGACATGCCGGGGGTCGCGTCGGAGGGCGTGGAGATCGACCTGCGGGAAGGGCTGCTGACGCTGCTCGGCAAGAGCGCCCCCGTGGACGAGGCGGGCGTGCAGTACCGGGAGTTCCGACCGGGCAACTACTACCGGCGCTTCACCCTGTCCGAGACCATCGACCAGGAGCGGATCGAGGCCAAGCTGCACAACGGCGTGCTCGAGGTGCGGCTGCCCAAGGTGCCCAAGGCGCGGCCGCGCAAGATCCAGGTGCAGGTCGGCTGAACCTCCCGCCCGGGTGCGCGGGGCGGTCCAGCGTCACCGGCCGCCCCGGCCCCCGGGGTCTTGCGCGACCCAAGTTCCGCTTCTGCGCCTGCGGACGCTTGACTCATCCCGATCGTCCGGGCTAGCCTCCCGCCGCGACGTGGGTCGACACCACCGGCCTGGCCACGCGGGCCGGCTTTCGGGTGCGGACCCCCAGCGGAGGGCGGACATGGGCAGCCTCGACGAGGTGGTGCGGACGAACTTCCCCGGCAGCCTGCCCGAGCAAGGCTACCTCGACGCGGTCTCCGCCCGGCTGGGGAGCCTGGGCTTCACCGGCGCCAACACCATCGCCTCGGTCTGCGGGTGCCGGGACGAGATCTGCCAGTCCCTCCTGGCCGCCATCGAGGTCCGCTGGGGGGAGGCCTTCGACCTCGCCAGCCTCGCGGGGCTGTTCACCGCGGGGCGGACCGCGCTCGGCGCGGCCGTCCACCATGCTCCCCAGCAGGACGGCCGGGAGCGGTACGTCTACTTCGTCTTCTCCCACCTCGCCATCGACGAGGAGGGCCACCTGGGCCGCTGCAGCCGGAAGGGGATCCGCTGCTCCCAGGCCTGCGGCGCCTTGCACCACGTCCTCGCGGACCTCGCCCAGGGCGAGCTCTCCGACGAGCTCGACGAGCTGGACCTGGAGCTGAGCCTGCTCCGTCGACGCCTGCGGCGAGAGCTCCCGGCCGGCGCGTCGCCCGATCTGCTGGCCCTGACCCGCCTGGTCCGGCAGGTGGCGACGGACGATCTGCGCCAGGCCCTGCAGGGCGTCATCGCGTCTCGCCCTTGCGACTGGGCCCTGCTCAGCGGCATCCAGCTCCACCTCCCGCAGGGGTCCTGGATCTGGCCCGCCGCCGCCGAGGTGCAGGTCGCCGGCCAGGCCGTGCCCCTGGCTCTCTGAGCCGCCGGCAGCCGACCGCCGGTCGACGCCTCCCGATTCTCTCTTGACGGGTGACTGCGGAGGGTGATAGCACCCGGATGATCCTGAATGATGATTCATTCACGATCGATCGGCGGCGGCCAGGGCAGGAGACCCGAGGAGGCCCGAGGAGGATCGATGGGCGGCGGGGAAGTCGGCGAGAAGCGAGCGCGCATCCTCGATGCGGCCGAAGAGGTCTTTGCGCGCCGGGGTTTCCATGGGGCGCGCGTCACGGACATCGCCCGGCTGGCCGGTGTCGCTGACGGCACCATCTACCTCTACTTCAAGAGCAAGGACGACCTGCTCGTCTCCCTCTTCGAGGACCGGGTCGAGCGCATCAACGGCATCTTCCAGACCATCCTCGCGCAGGAGCCGACCGCGGAGCGGCGCCTCTCCCGCTTCATCGACTACTACCTCGGCCTGGCGATCAAGAACCCCAACCTCGCCGAGGTGATCGCCATCGAGCTGCGCTCCAGCGCGAAGTTCATGAAGGAATACAAGAACGTCAAGTTCGTGGAGTTCCTCGGGCTGGTCGCCCAGGTGATCCGGGAGGGGCAGACCCGGGGTGAGATCCGCGGGGACGTCAGCGCGGAGCTCATCGCCCGGACCCTCTTCGGCGCCCTGGACGAGCTCCTCCTCGGCTATCTCCTCTCGAAGCGTCGCTTTTATGAGGCCTCCAACGCATCCTCGCAGGTCTTCGCTCTTTTCTGGAAAGGGCTGGCCAATACAGGAGGGAACCGTGAAGATACTAGTCACCGTTAAGCGGGTCACCGACCCGGACGCCAAGGTCAAGATCAAGCCCGACGGGACGGGGATCATCACCGAGGGGATCGAGTACAAGGCCAATCCTTTCGACGAGATTGCCGTGGAAGAGGCGCTCCGGCTCACCGAGAAGTCGGGCGGCGAGGTCGTGGTGGTCTCCATCGGTCCGGCGGAGGCGACCAAGGAGCTGCGGACGGCCCTGGCCATGGGGGCCCACCGGGGCATCCTCGTCGATGCCCGGGACGAGGGGCTGGACAGCTTGCTGACGGCCCGCATCCTGCAGAAGCTGGTAGCGAAGGAGCAGCCCGACCTGGTCCTGCTGGGCAAGCAGGCCGTCGACGGCGACTCCAACCAGGTCGGGCAGATCCTCGCCTGCCTGCTGGGCCTCCCCCAGGCCTGCTTCGCCTCCAAGATCGTCCTGGAGGGGGGCCGGGCGGTCGTCACCCGCGAGGTCGACGGTGGCCTGGAGACCCTCTCGGTGCCCCTGCCCGCGGTCGTCACCGCGGACCTCCGCCTCAACGAGCCGCGCTACGCCAGCCTGCCGGGCATCATGAAGGCCAAGAAGAAGCCCATCGACACCCTCACCCTCGAGTCCCTGGGGCTCGCCGGCGTGGCGCCCAAGGTCCGGATCCGCGGCTACGCCGCGCCGCCCGCCCGCAAGGGTGGCCGCAAGGTGGCCTCGGTCGAGGAGCTGGTGGATCTGCTGAAGAACGAAGCCAAGGTCATCTGAGGAGGAGCGCCCCATGTCGAAGATACTCGTGATCGTCGAGCCGCAGGGAGATGCCCTCCGTCCGGTGACCCTCAACTCGGTCACCCTGGCCCGCCAGGCGGCCGCGGCGACCGGCGGGAGCGTCACCCTGCTCGTCGTCGGCAGCGGTGTCGGTCCCCTGGCCCAGGCGGCCGCCCAGTACGGCGACGTCCTGGTCGCGGACCAGCCCGAGCTGGGCCGCTACCTGGCCGAGGCCTGGTCCCTGGCCGTCGTGGCCGCGGTCCAGCAGCTCGGGGCGCGGCTGGTCGTGGTCGGCGCCACCTCCCTCGGGAAGGACCTGTTGCCCCGGGTCGCCGGCGCGCTGGATGCGGGGATGGGCTCCGACGTCTCCGCCCTGGTGGGGATCGACGCCAGCAAGGTGACCTTCTTGCGGGAGATGTGGGCCGGCAACGTGCTCGCCACCCTCGAGATCGAGGGCCCCTGCGCCCTGGCCACGGCGCGGCCGACCGAGTTCGCCCCCGCGGCGCCCCTGGCCGCCCCGGGGAGCATCACGCCGGTGGCCGGGCTCTCCCTGGCGGGTCTGCAGACCCAGTGGGTCGGCTTCGCCCCCTCGATCTCCGCCCGCCCCGATCTCACCGAGGCCAAGGTCGTCGCCTCCGCGGGCCGTGGTACCAAGGGCGCCGACGGGATCAAGCTGGTGGAGCAGCTCGCCGACCTGTTCGGCGGGGCCCTCGGCGCGACCCGGGCCGTGGTCGACGCGGGCTGGCTGCCCAACGATCTGCAGGTCGGCCAGACCGGCAAGGTGGTCGCGCCCGAGCTGTACTTCGCGGTCGGCCTGTCCGGGGCGATCCAGCACCTCGCCGGCATGAAGGCCTCGAAGGTGATCGTCGCGATCAACAAGGACGAGGAGGCGCCGATCCTCGCGGTCGCGGACTATGCCCTGGTCGCCGACCTGTTCAAGGCCGTGCCGGAGCTGATCGAGCGGATCAAGGCCGTGCGCTGATCGGTCGCCAACCTCCAAATCCCTAAGCATTCTCCCCTGATTGTCAAGCTCGGGCTGCCGGTTGATCCGCGCGGCCAGGGTGCTTACATCGCCTGCAGCGGGCGGTGCGACCACGACGGCGCGCCGCCCCGGTCCACTTGCCCAGGAGCAGGCCGATGCGCCCGGAGAAGATGACGATCAAGACCCGCGAAGCCCTCGTCGCGGCACAATCCCTGGCCCAGCAGCACGGGCATGCCGAGGTGCAGCCCGAGCACCTGCTCGTGGCCTTGCTCGAGCAGGAGGGCGGGGTGATCGCCCCCCTGATCCAGCGGGTCGCCGGCCGGACCCCGCAGCTCGAGCGGGACCTGCGTCGCTTCCTCGAGGAGCTGCCCAAGGTCGGGGGGGGCGCGGACCGCCACCTCTCCCGGCGGCTGAACGAGCTGCTGCAGCGGGCCGAGGGCGTCGTCAGCGAGCTGAAGGACGAGTTCCTCTCCACCGAGCACCTGCTGCTGGCCATGGCCCGCGGGCGGGACGATCGGCTGGCCAAGCTGCTCGCGAGCGCGGGCCTCGGCGAGGCCGCGATCCTCGCGGCCCTGGCCGAGCTGCGGGGCAACCAGCGGGTGGTGGACGAGTCGCCCGAGGGCAAGTACGCGGTCCTACAGCGCTTCACGCGGGATCTGACGGAGATGGCCCGGCGGGGCAAGCTCGATCCCGTCATCGGCCGGGACGACGAGATCCGGCGGGTGATGCAGGTGCTCGCCCGGCGCACCAAGAACAACCCCGTGCTCATCGGCGATCCCGGCGTCGGCAAGACCGCGGTCGTCGAGGGCCTGGCCCAGCGGGTGGCCGCGGGCGACGTGCCCGAGACCCTGCGGGACAAGCAGGTCGTGGCCCTCGATCTCGGCGCGCTGGTGGCCGGCACCAAGTTCCGGGGGGAGTTCGAGGAGCGGCTGAAGGCCATCCTCAAGGAGATCACGGCCTCCGAGGGCCAGATCGTCCTGTTCATCGACGAGCTGCACACCCTGGTCGGCGCGGGCGCGGCCGAGGGCTCCATGGACGCCTCGAACATGCTCAAGCCGGCCCTGGCCCGTGGCGAGCTGCGCTGCGTCGGTGCGACCACCCTCGACGAGTACCGCAAGCACATCGAGAAGGACGCGGCGCTCGAGCGTCGGTTCCAGCCGGTGCTGGTGGCCGAGCCGAGCCTCGAGGACACGGTGGCCATCCTGCGGGGGCTCAAGGAGCGCTACGAGGTCCACCACGGCATCCGCATCACCGACGACGCCTGCGTCGCCGCCGCGCGCCTCAGCAGCCGCTACATCACCGACCGCTTCCTGCCCGACAAGGCCATCGATCTGATCGACGAGGCCGCCTCCCGGCTGCGCATCGAGATCGACAGCCTCCCCGCGCCCATCGACGAGGCGCAGCGCAAGCTCTCCTCCCTGGCCATCGAGCGGGAGGCCCTGAAGCGGGAGCTCGACGGCAAGGCGGCCCGCCTCGCGGCGCAGCGCCTGGAGGCCCTCGAGCAGGAGGCCGCGCAGCTCCAGGAGGAGATCTCCCGGATGAAGGCCATCTGGACCCGGGAGAAGGAGATCCTCAGTCGGGTCAAGGAGTTGCAGGAGCGTCTCGAGACCCTGCGCCACGACGCGGAGCGCAAGGAGCGGGCCGGCGACTACGAGGCCGCGGCCCGGCTCAAGTACGGCGAGCTG
Organism: Myxococcota bacterium; assembly: GCA_034005005.1. Taxonomy (GTDB): domain Bacteria; phylum Myxococcota_A; class JAVEVO01; order JAVEVO01; family JAVEVO01; genus JAVEVO01. Next base: position 20,617 of record JAVEVO010000039.1, on the reverse strand, counting down.
CCCGCCGCGCAGCAAGCGATCGCGGGGCTGCGGGCCGAGCTGGTCGAGGTGCAGCAGCACGGCGCCTTCCTGCGGGAGGAGGTCTCGGCCGAGGAGGTGGCCGTCGTCGTCAGCCGCTGGACCGGCATCCCGGTCGCGAAGATGCTGGAGGGGGAGAGCGAGCGGCTGCTCGAGATGGAAGACCGGCTGCGGCAGCGAGTCGTCGGGCAGGACCACGCCCTGACGGTCATCGCCGACGCGATCCGGCGCAACCGGGCCGGGCTGTCCGACCCGACCCGGCCCATCGGCACCTTCCTGTTCCTCGGCCCGACGGGCGTCGGCAAGACGGAGCTGGCCCGCACGCTGGCGGACTTCCTCTTCGCGGACGAGCGCCACATGGTGCGGCTCGACATGTCCGAGTACATGGAGAAGCACACCGTCGCCCGGCTCATCGGTGCGCCGCCCGGCTACATCGGCTACGACCAGGGCGGCCAGCTCACCGAGGCGATCCGGCGGCAGCCGTACTCGGTGGTGCTGTTCGACGAGATCGAGAAGGCGCACGCCGACGTCTTCAACGTGCTGCTGCAGGTGCTCGACGAGGGGCGGCTCACCGACGGTCAGGGGCGGACGGTGGATTTCCGTCACAGCGTCATCCTCATGACCTCCAACCTCGGGGGGCGGCTGATCCAGCAGGCCGGGCCCGAGGTCGAGCCGCAGCAGCTCGAGGGGCAGCTCCGGGAGCTCCTCCGGCAGCAGCTCCGTCCCGAGTTCCTCAACCGGATCGACGAGGTGGTGATCTTCGGCCACCTCTCCCGGGAGGACCTGGCCCGCATCGTCGAGATCCAGGTCGCCCGGTTCGCGGAGCGGCTGCGGGAGCGGGGGATCCGCCTCGAGCTCTCCTCCGCGGCCGGCCTGCTGCTGGCCCGGGAAGGCTACGACCCCGAGTTCGGGGCGCGCCCCCTCAAGCGGACCGTCCAGCGGCTGCTCGAGAACCCCCTGGCTCGCCAGCTTTTGGCCGGCGAGTTCGTCGAGGGGGAGACGATCCACGTCGACGTCCGGGACGAGGTGCTCGCCTTCACCCGGAGCTGATCCCCCGCGGCCTCGCCCTCCCCCCCGACCGCTGCCGCGTGCCCGGACCGCCGCGTCTCCACGAAGAAAACTGGCGTGTGCGGGCAAGGTCGGCTATGGTGTGTGTGGATGTAGTCTTGGGTGGTTGAGATGGCCCGGCCCCGCGGAGAACAGCACCTGGTCGCCGTCCTCGGCTTCCTGGTCCTGCTGGCAGCAGGGCTGGGGCCCGGGGTGGACCTGGCCGAACAGCGCCTCCGCACGCGGCTCGTCGGGGAGCTGGGGCGGCTCGAGGCCGCCACTGGCGGGACCCTGGGGCTGGAGGAGCTCGATCTGCGCCGGCTGGGGCGGGTGCGGCTGCAAGGGCTGAGCGTGCGCGCCGGCCGGGACCCCGCGACCTCGCCGTGGCTCGTGGTCGAGGAGCTGGAGCTCCGGTTCGGCCTGTCCGCCTTGCTGCCGGGGCGCGGCCTGCTGCAGCGGGCCGAGGCCCGGGGGGTCTCGGTCCGGCTCGACGAGGAGGAGCTCGGCGAGCTGGCCCTGACCCTGGCCCGGCGCCTCTTCCGGGAGCGGGAGGTCGCCGCGGCACCGACCGGCCGGCTGCCGTCGTTCGCCGTGGGGTTGCCCGAGACGATCGTCGTCCATGATCTGCGCTTCGTCGCGGGCGCCACGACCGCGACCGTCTTTCGTATCCCCTTGATCCTCCTGCGGGATCGGGAGCAGGCCCTGACCGGGGTGGCCGAGCTGGTCGCCAACCCGGGGGAGCTCCCGGTGTTCATGCGGCTGGCGGGCCGGCGCGCCGCGGGGGATGGCTGGCTCCGGGCCGAGGCCGACCGGCCGCTCCGGCCCGAGTGGCTGGCCCGGCTCCTCGGGCGAGCCGTCTCCTTCCGGGCCGTCGGCCTGTCCCCGGCCGGGCTCGTCCTGGAGGAGCCGACCCTCTCCGTGCCGTGTGCCCATGGTCGCGAGCGGATGGGGCAGGCGAGCAGCCTGACCGTGCGTCTGCGTCCCGGCGCCGGCGGCGGGCTCGAGCTGGCCTTGCGGCGACCAGAGCTCCAGCTCGAGCGGTACCCGGACCAGGGGACGAACTATGACGACCTCGTCGCGCTCGTCCTCCCCGGGGAGCGGGGGCAGCCCACGGTCCTTCCGGGGGTGAGGCCGGGCGGCGGTCCCCGGCCGACACCCTGGCTCGACCTCTTGCCCCCGGTCACGGTGACCATCCAGGACGGCACGATCCGCCACCTCCGCTACCGGACCGACCGGGAGCCGGAGGCCTGGGTGTTCCAGGGGCTGCAGGCCGAGCTGCACCCGGTCGGCGAGCAGCTCGGCGTGACCCTCTCCTGGGAGCCGGGCCCGCAGCGGGGGCGGCTGGCGGTCGAGGGCGCCTTGCGCCCCGACGGCAGCCTCTCCTTCCGGCTGCGCCCCGCGCAGCTCGACCTGGCCGCGTTGCAGGACGGCCTCGGGCTCCCTCTCGACGCCGGGCACGCCACGGGAGACCTGCGATTGTCCCGCCGGGGCTCCCGCCTGGCCCTCGCGGGCAACCTGGCCCTCGCCGACGTCTCCTTCCGGTGGGGGCTGATCGCGGCCAACCCCCTGGCGCACCTCACGACCCGGATGGAGCTCGACCTGCAGGCCGATCTCGCGGCGGCCACCCTGGAGCTGAAGTCCCTGGCCGCCACGGTGGGCGAGGTCGAGCTGGCGGCCTGGGGGCGGCTGAGCCAGCGAGCCGCGGCGATCCCCTACGAGGTGACCGTGGCCCTCGGGCCGATCCCGTGCCGGGACATCCCCGGCTCCTTGCCCGAGGGGCTCGCGCCCGTGCTCGCGGGGCTGGGCCTCGACGGCCACCTCTCCCTGCGTGTGCGGGCCGAGGGCGATCTGGCCGCGGACGAGTCCCCCGCGGTGCAGATCGACGGCACGGCCGAGGGCTTCCGGGTGGTCACGGAGGCGGGGCCCGATTTGACCCGGTTGCGTGGTCCTTTCGTGCAGGATATCCTGCTCGAATCGGGACGAAGGGCTCAGATCTCCCTCGATCCACGGGTCCCGGGCTTCGCGGCTTACGACCGGATCTCGCCCTACCTCCGGCGGGCGGTCATCAGCTCCGAGGACGTCAACTTCTATCGTCACAAGGGGCTGGATTTCGGTCAGATCGAGGCCAGCCTGGAGAAGAATCTCCAGGAGGGGCGGATCGCCCGGGGCGGCTCCACCCTGACCCAGCAGGTGGTCAAGAACCTGTTCCTCTCCAAGGACAAGACCCTCTCCCGCAAGCTGCAGGAGGCCTACCTCGCCTGGAAGCTGGAGCAGGTGGTGGACAAGCGGCGGATCCTCGAGGTCTACCTGAACATCATCGAGTGGGGACCGGAGGTCTTCGGCGCCCGGATGGCCAGCCGCTACTACTTCGACAAGGAGCCGGGCCAGCTCACCCTCGCGGAGGCGGCCTTCCTCGCGGCGATCATCCCCAACCCGGTCGCGTCGGCCCGCCAGGTGCGCCGCGGGGAGATCCCGCCGCCGCTCTTCTCCCGGATGCAGCGGATCCTCAAGCGGATGCGGGCCCTGGAGTACATCTCCGAGGAAGAATACCTCCGCGGCCGGGACCGTCGGCCGGGCCTCCGGCCGCACCCGGAGCTGGTCGATGCGCCCGAGCCGCTGGCGACCAGCGAGCCGCTGCTCCCCCGGCTCCGGCTGGCGCCGCGCAAGTAGGGCAAATCCACGGCCAGCGCTCCGGAGGCGGAGGTCAGCTCGGGGTCGGGGCGAAGAGCCTCGCGGCGCGCTGCTCGATGGTCGGGTCGTCGGCCGCGAGGGAGCGGGCGAGGGTGACCCGACGCTTCGCCTCCTCGTTCCGCCCGAGGCGGAGCAGGGCCTCCGCGGTGGCGAGGTGGATCCCGGGCAGCTCGGCCTCGGGGGCCTCGCGCTCCATGGCCCCCAGGAGGTCCGCGGCCCGCTCGGCCTGGTTCAGCTCCCGGGCCGCGAGGTAGATGCGGATCAGCACCGCGGCGGTCGCCCGGTCGAACTCCACCTCCCCGGTCTCCGGGTTGAGGCGCCAGCGCTCCCGCAGCACGGCCTCCAGCAGCTTGACCGCCTCGGCGTGGCGGCCGAGCCCGTGCAGGGAGAGGCCGAGGAGCTGCTTGAGCTCCGCGGAGCGGGGACGGTGCCGCAGCCCCTCCTCGCAGGCCTCGGCGGCCTCCGTCCAGTTGCCGAGGGTCACGAGGTGCTCGGCCAGGTGCTGCAAGGCCAGCGAGGCCCGCGGCGCCCGCTCGGCGATCTGGAACAGCAGCTCGGTCGCCTCGTCGGGGCGCTCGGCCTGGCGCAGGGCCTCGGCCAGGGACGTGCTCGCCCCGAAGTCGTCGGGGTGCTGCGTCACCCAGGTGCGGAGGTGCTCGACGGCCTGGGCCGCGTCCGTGGCCCCGCCGCGGAAGAGCAGCGCTCGTCCGAGCTCGAGCTGCAGCAGCGGGGTCGCCCCCTCCCTCGCCAGGAGCTGCTCGAAGCTCGCCGCGGCCTCGTCGGCCTTGCCCTCCTGGAGGAGCAGCACCGCCTCCAGGAAGGGCCGGCTGGTCTGGCGGTACTGCGCGGCGACGTCCTCGTCCTCGATGCCGCCGAGGAAGATCTCCAGCCGCTCCTCGAAGGTCTTGCCGAGGAACTCGTCGCCCTCCAGCGCGACCTCCTCGTCGATCTCCTCGGCCTGGCGCTGCTGCTGGTCGAGCTCGGCGAGGGCTTGCCGCACCCGGCGCGCCTGCTCGCCCTCCTCCAGCAGCTCGAGCGCGAAGTGGAAGAGGTCGGCGGCCTCCTCCGTGAGGCCCGCGGCGGCGAGCTCTTGCCCCTTGTGCCAGTTGATCTCGGCGAGCTGAGCCCGGACCTCGGCGAGCTGGGTCCGCACCGGGGCCAGCTCCGCCTCGGGCCGCTTCTTGCCGGCACGCAGGGCGGCCTCGAGCTCGCCCTTGGCCAGCCCGAGCTCGCCCTGCTGGAGGTGCTGCGCGGCCTGCTGCAGCAGCCGGGGGAAGGGGTCGCCGAAGAGGGCCGAGAAGATCCCCATGATCCCGCTCCTTGCTGGCGGCGCTCCCTTTGCCGGCGGGGGGCCAGGCCCAGCACCTTGACAGGGAAAGCCAGCCTCTCTACAAAGAACCGGATTTCACACCGGCTCCCGGGGGAGCTGCACTACCGGAAGGGACCTGCCATGTCTAGCAAGAGTTTCACCTTCACTTCCGAGTCGGTCACCGAGGGCCACCCCGACAAGATCTGCGATCAGATCTCCGATGCGATCCTCGACGCGATCATCGCGGACGACCCGATGTGTCGGGTGGCCTGCGAGACCATGGTCAAGACCGGTTTCGTGATGTGCGCGGGCGAGATCACCACCAAGACCTACGTCGAGATCCCCGAGGTGGTGCGGCGGACGGTCCAGCGGATCGGCTACTCTGACTCGTCCATGGGCTTCGATTACAAGACCTGTGCGGTCATCCTCGCGATCGAGCAGCAGTCCCCGGACATCGCCATGGGCGTCGACGAGGGCGACAAGGGCGAGCTGGGAGCCGGCGATCAGGGGATGATGTTCGGCTTCGCCACCAACGAGACGCCCGAGATGATGCCCCTGCCCATCGCCCTGGCGCACCGGTTGACCCGGCGGCTCTCCGAGGCCCGCAACCAGGGGGAGCTACCCTATCTCCGCCCCGACGGCAAGAGCCAGGTCACCGTGCGCTACGAGGCGGGCAAGCCGGTCCACATCGACACCGTGGTGGTGGCCAGCCAGCACGCCGCGGAGGTCAGCACCAGCCAGCTCCGGGAGGGGATCGCCGAGCTCGTGGTCAAGCCGATCCTCCCGCCCGAGCTGGTCACCGACCAGACCCGCTTCCTGATCAACGCCACCGGTCGCTTCGTCGTCGGTGGCCCCCAGGGGGACAGCGGCGTCACCGGGCGCAAGATCATCGTCGACACCTACGGCGGCTGGAGCCGGCACGGCGGTGGCGCCTTCTCGGGCAAGGACCCGACCAAGGTCGACCGCAGCGCCTCCTACATGGCCCGCTACGTCGCGAAGAACCTCGTCGCCGCGGGCCTCGCGGACCAGTGCGAGGTCCAGCTCGCCTACTGCATCGGCGTCGCCGAGCCCGTCAGCGTGCTCGTGGAGACCTTCGGCACGGGCAAGCTCCCCGAGGAGCAGATCGTCGCCCTGGTGCGGGAGCACTTCTCCCTGCGCCCCTCGGCGATCATCCGGCACCTCGATCTGCGCAAGCCCCGCTACCTCGAGACCGCGGCCTTCGGCCACTTCGGTCGCTCCGGGGATAACTTCACCTGGGAGAAGACCGACCTCGCCGATGCCCTCCGCCAGGCCGCGGGCCTTTAGGACCCTGGTAGTAATTGACTTGCCAGCACCGAGGTCGCCGGGGCGCCTCGCCTGCAAGGACCGGGGGTGCACGCCGACCGCAGTCGGGCTGGATGCCCGTCGAGGGAGGCGGGGGCCCCGTGACGCCGCAGGCGGGGATGCAGCGGCGACCGAATGCCAAGGCAATTTCGGACAGGGTCCTTAGTACCTCGTCACCGCGAAGCTGACCGGTTGACAGACAGAGGGCACCTGGTGGCGACCGGCTGGCGCGCCGGTCGTCCGGGTGCCGGCCGACAGATCGGCACCCGGCCATGGCCCGGCGCGGCAACCGGTCCCCACCCGCACCGCGCTCCCAAATCAACTCTCGGGTTCGGGAGATCGGCCCCGGCTGTCGGCTGGAGCTGTGGCTGTTACAGCCCCATCCGTTCCCACCGCCCCGCCCGCGGCCCTGGTCCGCGCTACCCGGTGCCCGGCCGGTGCGGTCGCGCGTGCGATCGTCCCTTGACACGGCCCCACTGCGCACCTAGATTGAAATAGTGACAGAGAGCGGTCCTGGCGGTCATCCCCTGACCGCCGCGGATCGCAGGAGCTGCCTCCCTCCCCCAAGGGGGAGCCGGCTCCACCAGGCAAGCGAGCAAGTCCCCCAGACCGGCTCGTGCCTGACGCAGGGGTCTGGCGGGCCCTCCCTGACCTGCCGGACACCATCCCTCGAACCCGGCAGGCTCCCCAGGCCTGCCGGGTTTGTTTTTCTGGGACTTTCGTTCGTTACCAGCAGCCGAGCAGGGCCCGGTGCAAGGCCGGCAGATCGTCGTCGGGGCCGACGACCGCGAGCACCAGCCGTGCCGGGTCGAGCAAGCGCTGGGCGACCTCCCGGGCCTGCGCCAGGTCGACCGCCTCCAGCTCGCGCTGGCGCCGGGCCGCGTCCCCGAGCTGGCCCTGGAGCAACAGGTGGCGGGCCTGCCAGTCCGCGAGGTTGCGGTGGTGCTCGAACCACAGCAGGGAGGTGCCGAGGGAGTGCCCCCGGGCGTGGTCCAGCTCCTCCTGCTCGAACCGGCCCTGGGCGAGCAGGCCGAGTTGGTGGCCAATGACCCGCAGGGCCTCCGCCGCCCGCTCCGGGCGCACGCCGGTGGAGACCGACCAGAGCCCGCCATCGGAGAGTAGATCGAGCTCCGAGTCGACGTCGTAGGCCAGGCCACGCTTCTCGCGCACCTCCTGGAAGAGGCGGGAGGTCATGCAGCCGCCGAGCATCGCGTTGAGCAGGATCAGCGCCGGCACGTCGGGATCGCCGAGGGGCAGGGCAGGGAAGGCCAGCGCGAGGTGAGTCTCCTCGGTGTCCTCGTTCTCCTGGAGCTGCTGCCCGGGAGGGACCGTGGGCACTGGCCGCGGGGGGGGAGCGCTCCCGCCGGCGGCAGGCCAGGGGACCTGGCGGGCGGCGGCGAGCACGGCCTCGGGGGTCGTCGCGCCGGCCACGGAGAGCACCATCTGCTCGGGCCGGTAGTGATCGGCGAGGAACTGGCGCAGGTGGCGGGTCTTGATCCGGGCCACCGAGTCCTCGTCCCCGAGCTCGCAGTGGGCCAGCGGGTGCTCCCCCCAGAGGCCCCGGCGCAAGAGCTCCTGGACGAAATCCTCAGGAGTGTCGAGGAACTGGGCGATCTCCTCCCGGACGACGCGCTTCTCCTTGGTCAGGGCCTGTTCCAGGAAGAGCGGGGCCTCGACCAGATCGGCGAGGGAGGCCACGGCCAGCTCGAGGTGGGCCGGGGGGAGCTGCACGTAGTAGGAGGTGCACTCCCGGTCGGTCTCCGCGTTCAGCTCGCCCCCGACCCGGTCCAGCGCAGCCACGACCTGGTGGGGAGCCGGCCGGCGGCGGGTGCCCTGGAAGACCATGTGCTCCACGAGGTGGGCCATGCCCTCCCGATGTGGCGGATCGTCGCGGGAGCCGGCGCGCACCAGCAAGACGACCGAGATCGAGCTGGCGTGGGGCTGGGGGGTGATCACGAGGGCCGGCAGGCCGGGGTGCCGGATGAGCTCGGCGTGGCTCATCGTTGCTCCCCGCTGGCTTGTTGCTCGCTCCCCCTGGTGCCCGTGCTCGTGTTCGTGCTCGTGCTCGTGTCCGCGCTCGTGCTCGTGTCCGTGCTCGTGCTCGTGCTCGTGCCCAGCCGCCGCTCGATCTCCGCGAGCTCCCGGCGGATCGTCTCGGGGGGGATGCGTCCCATGCCGCGATGGGTCGGGGCGATCTCCAGCAGGCGCGTCCAGGCGGCGCGGGTGCGCTCGAGCCCGGCCTGGTCCCCGGTCCGGCGTTGCAGCAGCCCCTCCAGGAACAACCCCTCGGGTGCGTCCGGGGCCTGCTGGCGGGCCGGGAGGAGCCGTCGCCGGGCCTCGTCCTCGTCGCCGAGCTGGACCAGGGTGGCGACGAGCCGGTGCTGCAGCGCGAGCTCCCCGGGGTGGGCCGCCACGCCCGCGGCCAGCAGCTCGGCCAGCACCAGCAGCTCACCGCTGCGCTCCAGGCAGCCGGACATGGTGTCGAGCACCCCCGCGGGCGGCGGCTGGCGGGTCAGGTTCTGGCGGAACTGCGGCAGGAGCCGTCGCACCTCGTCGCAGGACGGGTCGGCGCGGCGGAGGGGGACCGGCGCTGCGTCCCCGAGGAGGGGATCCAGGGCGGCGCGCAGACCCTGTCGCACCCGGCTCCCCTCCCAGGAGGCGGGCGGCTCGGGGGCGCAGCCGACCCCGGCGAGGAGGATCACGGAGAGCAGCAGCAGGTTCGGCCTCGGCGGCATCGGACGTCTCCTCGCGCGTGGGCACCGTGGGGGTACCCGGGGTCAGCTCGCGGTGAGCAGGTTCAGCTCCGGGCACCAGGTCACCTCGCCCGGCGGGGCCGCCGCGAGGTGATCCGCCAGCCGGCGGCCGGTCTGCGGGTGGCGCAGCTCCGGCGCCACCTCCAGCAAGGGCACGAGCACGAAGCGGCGCTGCAGCAAGCGGGGATGGGGGAGGGTGAGCTCCGGGGTGTCCAGGCAGAGCTCGCCGTACAGCAGCAGATCGAGGTCGATGCCCCGGGGCCCCTGGGGGACCGTGCGGGTGCGGCCGAGCTCGTCCTCGATGCTCAGCAGCAGCTCGAGCAGCTCCGCCGGCGCGAGCAGGGTGTCCAGCGCGACGACCGCATTGAGGAAGCGGGGCTGGCTCCGGATCGGGCCCTGCGGCTCGGTCTCGTAGAAGGAGGAGGCCTGGTGCAGCGTGATCCCGGGTTGCTCGAGCAGCAGGGCGAGCGCGGCCCGGCAGGTCGTCGCTCGCTCGCCGAGGTTCGCCCCGAGGCCGACGTAGGCGCGGGGGCTCATGGGTCCGCCGGCAGGGCTGGCGTTGCGGCCAGCAGCAGGCCACCGACGAAGCGCGGGTCGAGCGCCGCGTCCGGCGCCAGGCTCCCGAGCTCCTCGGTCAGGTGCTGGCCCAGGCGCGCGGCCAGCCGGCCGGCCAGCTCCGGGGAGGGCAGCAGCTCGGCGAGGAGCAGGGCGGCCGCGTCCTGCGCCGCGGGAGTGAGCTGCCCGTCCCGGAAGGCGAGCCGTAGCCAGGCCAGGGCCTCGGCGGGCGACAGGGGGCGCAGGGGTTGGTCCAGCATCCGGGCAGCCAGGGCGGTGCCGAAGAGGGCGACCACCGCGGCCGGCTCCCCCACCGGCTCCACGAGCTGCTGCTCGAGCTGGTGCACGAGGACCGCCTGCCCCTCGAGCAGCTCCAGCTCGGCCTCGGCCTCCCGGAGCTGCGCCACCCGTCGCAGCTCCTGCGGTGCGGGCAGGCTGGGCGGGAGGCTGGACAGGGCGGCCAGCCAGGACGCGGCCCCGAGGGGCAGCCGGCCGTGCAGGGTGCCGAGCCGGCGGGCGCGCGTGTGCAGGTCGTGCAGCGCGGTGGCCGTGACCCGGAACAGGTGCTGGACCGGCTGCCGGGCGAGGAGGGCCGCGGCCTCGGCCGGCTGGGTCGCGCCGCTCAGCTCCAGGGCGACCTCGAGGTAGCCGCGGCCCCGCCGCAGCCGCTGCGCCACCGCGTCCGCGTCCCCCGGGTCGATCTGCTCCGCGACCAGCAGCGCGTTGGCGAGGTGGACCAGGTCCTGCTCCACCCGGCTGCGGGTGGCGGGCTCGACCTCGGCCAGGCCTGCGGCCAGCAGCTCGCCCGTGGTCTGCCGGGCGAGCCAGCGGGGCAAGGGGGTGTCCGGCTGCCGTGTGCTCGGGCCGGTGGCCCGGGGAGCCGAGGTCCGGGGCAGCGGGTAGTACAGGCCGCGGGCCTCCTCTTCCGGAACGAAACCGAGGTCTTCCAGGCGCCCGCGGCGCCAGCGGCGGGCGTCCTCGAGCAACGGCGAGGGCAGCTCCCACACGAGGCTGTGCAGCAGCCGCGCCAGGCCGAAGGGACCGAGCACCTCTTCCTTGACCCGCAGCAAGAGCTCCGCCACGTCACGGGCCTCCGGGTCGGGGACCTCGAGGGCCAGGGTGCGGTCGGGCGCGATCCACAAGAGCTGGTCCCCCGTGGGCGGATCCTGGTCCTCCTCCAGGGGGGTGATCCGCAGCACGCCCAGCAGCAGCAAGGCCTGGAGCTCCAGATCCAGCTCCTCCACCCGGGCGGCCAGATCCTCGCAGCCGCCCGCGGCGAGCGCCCGGAGCCATGGCAGGGCGGCGCCCAGGTCCAGCTCGTCGTGCCGCCAGGCGTCGAGGTCGAGGAAGGTGCGGAGCTGCTCCGGCGAGGCCAGGGCCACCAGCTCCGGCAGCTCGTCGCGGCCGGCCCGCTGGATCAGCCCGTACAGGTCCTGGGCCGGGAGCTCGGGGATCAGCTCGGCCGCCCGGGGGTGGTCGAGGAGCAGCTCGGCGCCTCGCTCCGGGTCGGCGCAGGCCAGCACCTCGTCCCAGAGCCGGGTCAGCTCCTCGCCCGTGTGGGAGCGGGCCGGGGTGACTGCGGTCGGGTCGGCCATGGTCTGCTCCTCCGTCACACCCCGCGGCTGGTCGCACCCCAGATCTGCTTGTGAAGCTGCAACTGCACCCGGACCGGCAGCCGATCCGCGAGGGTCCAGGCCACCAGCTCCCGGGGGTCGAGCAGGCCGTGGGCCGGAGAGAGCAGCACCAGGCAGCGCTCGGCCAGCCGGTGGTCGGCGAGGGTCCGGCGGGCCCACTCGTAGTCGGCCCGGTCCGCGAGCACGAGCTTCACCTCGTCCCGGGGGGTCAGCTCGGCGAGGTTCTCCCAGTGGATGCGCTCGACCATGCCGCTGCCCGGGGCCTTGAGGTCGAGGATCCGCACCACCCGCCGGTCGATCCCGGCGATGGGCAGGGAGCCGTTGGTCTCCAGCAGCACCTCGCGGCCGGTGGCCAGCAACCCGCCGAGCAGCTCGGGCACCGCTGGCTGGAGCAGGGGCTCGCCGCCGGTCACCAGGAAGTGGCCGCCGTCGCTGGCCGCGGTCAGGCCGGCGAGCTCGCCGGCGCGGCGCAGGATCTCGGGGACGGTGAGGGTCTCGGCCCGGCCCGCGGCCTCGGGCGTGTCGCACCAGCGACAGCTCAGGTTGCAGCCCGCGAGCCGGATCAGCGTGGCAGGCAGCCCGACCCGGGAGGTCTCTCCCTGGATCGAACGGTAGATCTCGCAGATGCGCAGCTCCATGGAGCTGCCCTCTTAGCCCTGGGGGGGCAGGGCGTCAACCTCGGCCGTGGCCGGCTCGTCCTCGGTCGGGGACTCGCCGGCCTTCTTCGCGGCGCGGACCGCGGCGCGCTCGGCGCGCTTGGCGTCTCGCTTGGCGACCTTGGCCCGGGCGCGGGCCTGGCGTTCGTAGTTGTAGTTCGGGGGACGGGCCACGGTGTTGCTCCTCGGCGGCCGCGGTCGGTCGCCCTCGTCTGCGGTCGGTGGAAGAAATGGGCGCGCCGCCGGGACCGGCCGCCGCAGCGGGCTCCTCCCTGAGCCGGCGCGACCGGGAGGTCACGAGGAAGGTTTCTCGAGGCGTGTGCGCGAAGAGGAATTCACCCAGCCGGCGAGGTCCTGCCAGGCTTCGGCGTTCAGCCCATGGAAGATCACCTTCCCGTCGTCATTGCGCTCGGTCTGGACCCGCTCCTCGCCGAAGGCCTGGACCAGATAGCGCTGCACCCAGCTCTCCAGCTCCTGGCGAAAGCGAGCCAGGGCGCGGGCGTGGGACTCCGCGAAGATGACGGCTCGCTCCTTGCCGATGGTCCGGAAGGCCACCAGCGCTGGATCGTGACCACCGCTCTGGACGTGCGCCGCGATGGCTGGTCCGACCTTGTTCTTCATGAAGGGGATGCCGTCGAGCCATTTGATCTTGTCGATGATCTTCTGGTCCAGCGGCCCGGATTGTCTGTAATTGACGTAACCCATGAAAATGCCTCCAGTGGACATAAACAACTACGGGGCACTTTCTATTCCAGGAGGCCGGAGGCCGGGGTCGAGGGCGCTGGTCGGGACCTGCCGGGGGGTGCGCACCGCCCGGAGGATCACCGAGCGGTTGTTCAGGCGCTCCGCCGGGGTCGGCAGGCAGCAGTCGACGGTGAAGCCCAGGCGGGTCAGCAGGGCCGTCCAGTCGGCGGCGCTGCGGTAGTGGTAGCGGAAGGCAGGCCGGCGCCGGAGCAGGGAGACCACCAGGCACTCTTCGAGGTAGGCGACCCCGTAGCGGGGACCGAGGTGGCGATCCGTCTCCTTGAGCACCAGCACTCCGCCGTCCACGAGCTGCTCGTGGACCTGCCCGAGCAGCCGCTCCTGGGCCGCGGGGGGGAGCTGGTAGAGCACGTCCAGCAACAGGGCCGCGTCGAAGGGGCCCGGGCTGGACGCGAGCAGCTCGTCCCCGCGCTTTGGGACGAAGGTCACGGCAGCCTCGGCCGAGACGGCCTGGGCCACCGCGATCTTGCGCGGGTCGTCGTCCGCGCCCAGCACCTCCCGTCCGGCTGCGGCGAGGGCGAGGTAGAGGCTGAAGTGCCCGTGGCCGCAGCCCAGATCGACGATCCGGCCCTGCGCGGGCAGCAGGGCCTCCACCACCCAGATCGGGCAGAGGCGCAGGCGCGTCTCGACGAAGGATCGCACGACCCAGGGCTGGTCGGCGTAGCGCTGGCGGACCGCGGCCTGCCGCGCCGGATCCGCGGCGGCGGCCGTGACCAGCGCCTGCAACCGCCGCAGCTCCTGCACCTCCTGGCCCCAGTGGGCGCCCCAGGTCGGGAAGCGCTGGCGCAGGGCCTCGCTGTCCCGGCCGGGGTGGCTCATGAGCTCCACGGGCCGGCCCCGGCGCAGCTCACCGACCAGCGCGTCGAGCACCCCGGCGGCCGTGAGGTCGGTGCTGCACAGCACCCCGAGGGTGCGCGCCCGGCGACCCGTCTGCAGGTAGCGCACCAGGGCGAGCTGCTGGAAGGCGATCAGGGCCGGCGCGCCCCGGCGGAGGGCTCCGCCCAGGGACTGGTAGCTCGTGCGGAGCCGCGGGATCCCGTGCGTGCGGGCGAGCCGGACGGCCAGCGGCCACAGGCCGGGCAGCAGGTGGACGTGCTGGTGGCCGTCGAGGTGCCGGGGGGAGATGCCCGCTGCCTGCAGGCGGCGGATCTGCGCGTCCCACTCCCGCTCGACGTCGGCCAGCCGCAGGCGCCCGGCGAGCAGCCCGCGGACCACCGCGGGGTAGGCCTCGGGGAACCGGCCGGTCGCGTCCGTGAGCGAGGAGACGCCGGTGAGGGCCCGGCCCTCGCAGAGCATCAGGTGGATGCCGCAGTCGAGCTCGGGCTGCTGCCGGCAGCGGGCCGCCAGCGGGGCCAGGGCCTCGTCCTCGGCCGCGTCGCCGCAGACGGCCACCGAGGTCCCGGCCAGCAGCCCCTCCGCGAGACAGTCGAGGATGCCCTGGTTGATGTCGGGGTGCAGGCCGAAATCGTCGGCGATGGGGAGCAACTGCACGTGGGGATTCTCCACTGGGAGCTCTCCGGGCGGCAAGGCAGTGGTCAACCGAGGGGGTCGCTCTTGTTGGTGTCGATCACGTACTCGGGACGCTGCTTGAGGTGATTGATGATGATTATCAGGTATTTGGAGATCACGGAGAGCATGATCAGGTTCATCCCGCCCAGGAAGAGCACCGAGGCCACGATGTCGGTGAAGCCCGGGACGTTGATGTCGGTGAACAGGCGGAAGGCGACGTTGACCAGGCCGTAGAGGAAGGCGAGGACGGCCATCCCGATGCCCCCGAGCAGCAGCAGGTGGATCGGGAAGGTCGAGAACGCGAACAAGGCGTCCAGGGCGAGCGTCAGGGATTTTTTGAAGGTATAGGCCGGCTTGCCCGCGTGGCGGCGTCCCAGGTTGTAGGTCAGGGTCGTCTGGGGGAAGCCGAGGTTGGGGATCACCGCCCGGAAGAACAGGTTGTGCTCGGGCATGGCGTTGATGACCTGCTGCACCCGGGCGGTCACCAGGCGGAAGTCCGAGGCGTCGGGGTTGAGCCGGACGCCGGAGAGCGTGGAGAACAGGCGGTAGAACCCGTGGGAGAGGAGCTGCTTGAACAGCCCTGGCTGGGGCTCCTCGTGGGCCATGGTCACGACGTCATGACCCGCGGCCGCCTGGGCGATCATCGCGGGGATCGACTCGGGGGGGTGCTGCAGGTCCGCGTCGAGGGAGATCACCAGGTCGCCCCTGGCGTGGCGCAGCCCGGCGCGCAGGGCCGCCTGGTGCCCCGAGTTCTGGACGAAGGAGATCACCCGCACCGTGGGGTCCTGCTGCTGCAGGCCGCGGATCGTCGCCAGGGTCCCGTCGGTGCTGGCGTCGTCGACGAACAGGAGCTCGCGCTCGTGGTCGCCGCACGCGGCCGTCAGCCGCGTGTACAGCAGCGGGAGGTTGAGCTCCTCGTTGTAGCAGGGCACGACGATGCTCAGGCGGGGCCGCTGGCGGGCGGGGGGCGTGGCGATCGCGGCCGGGGGCGGGGGCGGGGCGGCGGCCCTCTCGGGGGAGAGGATCTCCGGCTCGGGACGCGGTGCCGGCGGTCCGGCCGTTGCTCGCTGCTCATCCATGGTTCTGCCTCGCTGCACCCAGCCCACCCGGCTATATAGTGCAGCGGCTCGGTCGAGTCGACCGGAAGCGGGCGCGTGGGTTGATCCCGCCTCGGCGAGGTGCTACAGCCGGTGGCGCCGGTGTCGCGCCGCGGAGCTCGGGTCATGTTTTTGGGACTCAAGTACCAGGATCACCCCCGATGATTGTCCGTGAGGACCATGCGCTCGCCTCCGTGCCGGAGGCGCTTCCTGCTCCGGCCGGAGCGGCCTCCAGCCTGTCGCCCGAGCCCAGCCTGTCGTCCGAGCCCAGCCTGTCGCCCGGGCCCAGCCTGCCGCCCGGGGCCGCCGCGCCCCTGCCCGCGCCCACCGACCGGCTGCCCCCGTTCACCCTCCTGGCTCGTGGCCTCGGCCTGCTGGCCCTGGAGGGAGCCTCCCTCGGGCTGTTCGTCTTCACCGCCGGCGTGCTGACCCGGGCCGAGCTGCAGGGCTACGTGCTGCGCAACGCGCTGCCCGCGAGCACCCGGATGGCCCTGCTGGCGACGATGGTGGGCGGGGCGCTCGCGTTGATGCTCCTCGGCGCCTGGCACCTGCGCCCGCGCGGCCGTGGGGTCGCCGGCCTGGTCCGGCTCGCCCGGCAGCTCACGCCGCTCGCGCTCGTCTTCGTGCTGCCCCTGCTCTTCGACTGGAAGCTCTGGTCTGGCCGGGAGCCGGTTTTCCTGCTGCTCGCCGCGGGCCTCGGCCTGGGGGCCCAGGCCGTCGCCCGGGCCCTGGAGTGGCCGCGTGGCGGTGGGGGAGCCCCTGGCCTGGCCGCGCGGCTCGGCGGGCTCTCCGGCGGGCTCGGCCGTCGGCTGGCCCGGCTGCGGCCCCACCTGCCGTTGGGTGTCGTGATCCTCGGGGCGGTCGGGTTCGGCGCGTACTTCGCCTACTACATGGTGCTGTACCACCTCAACCTGCACACGCTCAGCTACGACATGGGGATCGAGAGCAACATCGTCTACAACGTCATCCACGGCGATCGGCTCTTCAAGTGCTCTCCCATCTCGGGGCCGACCGGCTCCTCGGTGGGGCACCACGCGACCTACTTCGCCTTCGTCCTCGCGCCGCTGTACGCCCTCCTCCCCCGGCCCGAGCTGCTCCTGGTGGTGCAGTCGCTCTTCGTGGCCGCGGGCGCCCTGCCCCTGTTCTTCTTCGCCCGGGCCCGCCTGGGGAGCTGGCCCGCGGCCCTCGTCGCGCTCTGCTACCTGCTATACCCGCCCCTGCACAACAGCAACCTCGCCGAGTTCCACTACATCGTCATGGCGCCGTTCTTCGTCTGGACCACCCTGCACCTCCTCGAGACCCGCCGGGACGTGCTCGCGGCGCTGATGCTCGTCCTCACCCTCGCCCTGCGGGAGGACGTCGCAGGCGGCATGGTGGTGATCGGGCTGTACCTGATCCTCTCGGGCAGCCGCCCCCGGGCCGGGCTGGTGGTGGCCCTGGTCGCGGGGGGCTACTTCCTCGGCATGAAGTTCTTCCTCATGCCCCTGCTCGCGGGCAAGAGCGCCAGCTTCTCTTACATGTTCCAGGGGTTGACGCCGCCGGGCGAGAAGGCCGGCTACCTCGGGACCTTCAAGACGCTGCTCGGCAACCCGGCCTTCGCCCTGCACGCCCTGCTGACCGAGACGCGCCTGGTCTACCTGCTGCTGATCTTCACCCCCCTGCTCTTCTTGCCCCTGCGGCGGCCCCTCGGCTGGCTCTTCCTGCTCCCCGGCGCCCTGTTCACCCTGCTGTCCACGTCGTACCGGCCGCTGACCATGATCTCCTTCCAGTACGCCTCCCACTGGACCACCTACCTCTTCCCCGCGACCGTGCTCGCCCTCGCCGGGATCGCCCGGGCCCGCTGCCCGGAGGACGCGGGGGGGCCGCGGCGGCTGCACGCCGCGCTGGTCGGGCTGGTGGTGGTCAGCCTCGCGTGCAGCTACCAGTTCGGCGCGGTGCTGCAGCAGCACACGGCCCGCTCCGGGTACCGGTCCTTCGTCTTCGGCACCCGGCCGGGCGATGTGCAGCGGCGGGCCGACCTCGCGGCCCTCATCGCCCAGGTGCCGCCCCGGGCCAAGATCGTCAGCAGCGAGACCGTGGTCCCCCACGTCTCGAGCCGTCCCGACACCTACACCCTGCGGCGAGGGCTGTACGACGCGGAGTACATGCTCCTCGACCTGGGGCAGCTCTTGCGGGAGGAGGTCACCGCCTTGCGGGAGAAGCTGCCGGCCAGCGGCTTCGGCCTCCTCGCGGAGCGGCCGCCGTTCGTGCTGCTGCAGCGGGGCGCCGACCCCGCGGGGGTCCCCGGGCTGCTCCAGCGGCTGACCGCGTCCTGGGGCAGCAGCACCAAGGCCGCCGCCTCGCCGACCCGGGCCGCGGCCTCGCCGACCCGGGCCGCGCTGCCGAAGACCACGGTCCTGGTCCCGGCCCCGGCCTCCGCCCCGGCCCCGGCCTCCGCCCCGGGCCCGGCCGAGATCGCTCCCGACCCGTCGTCCGTGGTACCCTAGGACAGCAGCTCCCCAGCCCCTGCACCTGCCCCCGTGCGCCCCGGTGGAGCTGTCGGGAGGCCTCATGCGTCGCTGCGCCGCCAGCCACCTCCTACCCAGCATCGCCATCCACGACGCGCTCCTGCTGCTCGTCGCCGGCCTCGGGCTCGGCGCGGCCCCGCCGGGTCCCACGGCCGCCGGGGCGTTCCCGGCGCTGCGCCCGATCGCGGCTCGGCCAGCGCTCCCGACGAGCCCGGAGCCCTCCGCGACCGCCCAGGTGGCCCTGGAGGGCCTCGTCCCGGCCCACGACGCGCTCGTGCTCGCGCTCGCGCCGGCCACCCGCACCCTGCGGGTCGTCCAGGGGGTCGGCGAGCCCCTGACCGACGCGGCCCGGCAGGCGCTCGCGGTCGCCCCGAGCTGGGTCCGGCCGGCCCTCGCCCGCAACCTCGCGGCCCTGCCGGCCGCCGTGCAGGACCGCTACGCGCCGTTGCTGCTGGATCCGGGCGATCCCCGGCTGCTGGACGAGCTGGCCTTCTGTCTGGCCCACGTCGCGCCCGAGGACCTGCAGGGGGGGCGGCTGAGTCCGGAGGCCCTGCTGGCCAACGCCGCGTGGATCTATCGGCTCGACCCGCACCTCGACCACGTGCGGCTCGTGGACCTCGGTGCCCCCGGCGTCGACCCCGACTACGGCACCACGGCGGCCTACCAGGTGCTCGAGGAGGGCGTCCTGCGGGAGTGGGAGCTCGCGCCGGAGCTGTACTACTGGTGGGTGGTCCACCCGCGGCTCCAGGACGAGCTCCCGGGGTGGGTCGATCCGGGCACCGGCACCCTGCGGGACCCGCCCCGGGGCGTCTTGTGGCGGTCCTACCTCTGGGAGGGCGATCCCGAGAGCCTCGACTACCGGGAGCACCTGCTGCTGGGCCTGCCGGAGCTCGTGACCGAAGACCGCCTCCAGGGCTGGGGGCCGAGCGCGGTGGGGCACTTCCCCCCGGGCGCCTACCCCTTCCCCCTCCGCCTGGTGCGGGACGTGACCCGCCCGGACGAGCCGGCCGTGCTGGTGGAGTTCGCCTGGGAGGCGGGCCGGGTGGTCGCGACGACCCTCACCGTGGAGCAGCACGCGTCCAGCGGCCTGCTGGCCAACCTCGTCCAGTACGGGCCGGGCAACGTGTCGCTCGACCGGTTCGCGGACCGCGTGCTGGTGCTCAGCGCGCGGCCCGCGGACGCGGTCAGCCTGCAGCCGCTGCTCGCGGCCCTCGACCGGGCCCGGCTGGATTTCGCCTTGCTCACCCCGGAGGCCTTCGCGACCCTGTCCGCGGCCGACCTGGCCGAGTATCGTAAGCTGATCGTCCCGGAAGGAGAGCCCGTGGTGGTCCTTTCTGCCCTGGAAGAGGCCCGGGCCACCGTGGAGAGCTGGCTCGCGGCCGGCCGGGTGCTCGAGGTGCACGCGTTCGACCCGGCGGACCCCTGGTGCGCGCAGGTGGTCCTCCCCGGCGGGCTGACGTGCGCGGCCGGCGAGACCGACACGGTCCGGGTCGAAGGGTGGCCGAGCCTGCGGCAGTTCCTCGCCGAGGTGAGCGTGCTCTGGGACGGTGTGGCCGGCAGCAAGGACGGAGACCGCTGGCCCGCGGCCGGGGACACCGCGCTCGACCGGGTGGGGGCCTTCGTCGGCCAGAACCTCCTCGACAACGTCGCGGAGATGGCCGCCAAGGCCCTGGTGGTCCGGTCCGTGCAGCCGGCCGCGATCCTGTACCACCACTTCGGCAACTGCGGCGAGCTGCAGGACCTGCTCACGGCGGCCGGGCGCACGGCCCTACTGCCCGTGATGAACGTCTCCAACAGCCACGAGGACCACGTCTGGAACGAGGTCGCGTACCGGGACCGCTGGCTGCCCTGGCAGGATAGCTGGTCGGACGGCGGGACGGTCATCGACGACCCCGGCGTGTCGGCGAGCACCCGCTGGGGCGGCGGCAAGGACAACTCCTTCGTGACCGGCGACCGGGGGGACACCTGGCAGCTCGACCGCACCGGCGCCTACGCCCGCTCCTTCCCCTACCGGGTGACCGTGCAGGATGCGGCCGGGCAGCCCGTGGACGGCGCTCTCGTGGTGCTGTACAGCGAGGCCTACTACCCCGAGGCCGACGGCAGCTATCCCCTCTATCCTGGTCGCTGGGGCTTCACGGACCGCCACGGCCAGTTCCACTGCGACCTGGGCGAGCAGAACGCCTACTACCTGACGGTCCTCTCCCGGGCCGGGCAGTGGCCGGCGGACCGGAGCGCGGAGTTCACCGAGGTCGAGGAGGTGCTGACGCCCGCGCAGGCCGTTGCGGGCGAGGCCCGGTCAGTCGCCGTGCAGCTCCCGGACGCGATCGTCCGGCCGGCGGCCAGCCTCCTCTCCGGGGAGGCGGCCGCGGCGGTGCCGAGCCACCCGGAGCTGCGGCTCGCGGTGCGGCTGCAGGTCGGCGAGGAGGTCGTCCGGGCCCGGCACTGGGCGTACGGTACCACCTTCGACGAGGCGCTGGACCCCCAGGGCGTCGCGGACCTGTACCTCACGGACGCCGCGGGACTTTCGGCCTACCAGGCCGACGAGCCCTTCGCGGCGCTGCGCCTCGCCGAGGCGTTGCAGGGCGAGCACGAATTCATCTGGCCGGTCCCCGGGACCGGGGAGTGGTACCTCGTGGTCTCGGGCAAGTCGCGGGCCTTCCTGCGTCCCCACGTCACGCTCCAGGTGACCTTGCAGGACGTCTCCGGGGAGGGGGAGGGCGAGGGGGGGGGCGTGGGTGGGGGGGGCGAGGGCGAGG